>NZ_WWIA01000501.1 GCF_009870065.1 Streptomyces sp. SID5785
TCCTCGCCCTTCAGCATCGCGATCGAACGCTCCACCGCGTCCTCGGTCATCCCGGCCCCCGTCCTCAGCACCAGCATCATCTCGTCGAACAGCCGCTGGATGAGCGCCACGTCGGCCGGCTCACCCGTCGCACTGATCTCGTTCCCCCGGACATGAATGTCGGCCTCCGGGAAGGCCTTCTCGATGGCTCGCAGCAGCACGTCACCCGAGCCCAGCACCTCGACCATGGGGTGCTTCGCGGGGACGGTGAACTGTGCGCGGGTGGGTGTCTGCGTCATGGGCGGGCCCCTGGGGCCGCAGTCTCCTTGTGGCAGCCGTGGTGTGACGTGTCTGGCGTGTCCCAGCCTACGTCGCCCCTGTGACAGCGACCGAGCCCTTTTCCGCAGGCCCGCGCCCGCGCCCGCGCCCGGGCCCCGCGGGCCGCCGGCTCACAGCGAGCGGCCGAAGCCGATCGTCGGCACCGCACGCCGCAGCGGCCAGGGCCGGGCGCCCCCGGGCACCAGCGGCTCGAGGAACGCGTACCGCTCCAGCGCCGCGGGGTCCTGGGCGCCGCGCTCCTCGTAGGCCTGGATCTGCCGCCACCACGCGCCGATCTCGGACCAGCCGGGCGCCGACAGCGAGCCGCCGAACTCCTGGACGGACAGGGCCGCCGTCAGTCCGGCGAACGCGAGCCGGTCGGCGAGCGGCCAGCCGGCCAGGGTGCTGGTGACGAATCCGGCGACGAACACGTCGCCCGCGCCGGTGGGGTCGAGCGCGGCCACCTCGATCGCGGGCACGGACGCGGTCTCCCCGGTGCGCCCGTCGACCGCGTACGCGCCCTCGGCGCCGAGGGTGACGACGGCCAGCGGGACGTGCTCGGTCAGGGCGTGCGCGGCGGCCCGGGGGCAGGAGGTGCCGGTGTAGCGCATGGCCTCCTCCGCGTTGGGCAGGAACGCCTCGCACTGCGCCAGGTCGCCGAGGGCGGCCAGGTCCCAGCGTCCCGTGTCGTCCCATCCGACGTCGGCGAAGATCCGGGTGCCGGCGCGGGCGGCCTCCGCGACCCAGGGTGCGGGGACGCCCGGTTCCAGGGAGGCGACGGCGGCCCGGGTGCGCGGCGGGCAGCGCGGTGCGGGCTCCTCGGGCGGGGGCTCGTGGCCGTGGCTCACCATGGTGCGTTCGCCCTCGTACGCCATGGAGACGGTGACGGGCGAGTGCCAGCCGGGCACGGTGCGCGAGTGGCCGAGGTCGATGCCCTCGCCGCGCTCGAGGGTGTCCCAGCAGTACTCGCCGTAGTGGTCGTCGCCGAACGCGGCGGCCAGCGACGTGCGCAGGCCGAGCCGGGCGAGTGCGGTGGCCATGTTGGCGACGCCGCCGGGGCTCGAGCCCATGCCGCGGGCCCAGGACTCGGTGCCGCGCACGGGGGCGCTGTCGAGTCCGGTGAAGACGATGTCGAGGAAGACGGTCCCGGTGAGGTAGACGTCGCAGTCCGGGTCATCGGGTCCGCGCAGGCCCGCGAGGGGGTCTGTGTGGGCCGGTTCGACGGGGGTCACATCACGCTCCCTGCAGTGGTACGGGTCCGCACAGTGTGCACGAAGCCGACCCGTACCACCGGGGCCCGACATCAGCCCGTCATGATGTCGCGATCCGGCCGGCGGCCCCGGGGGCGGTGCGCCCGGTGTCCCGGCCCGTGCCGTGCGCGGTGTCCCGTGCGGTGGCGGGCCTGCGGGCGCCGCGGGGGGTGTCGTTGCGGCCGCCGCCGCGTACGAGCAGGACGCTGAGCGCGGCGAGGAATCCGACGACGGTGAGGCCGACCAGTCCCGCCTCGGTGGATCCGGTGGCGTCCTCGATGAGGCCGAAGGCGGTGGGTGCGACGAACCCGCCGAGGTTTCCGACGGAGTTGATGAGGGCGATGCCCGGGGCCGCGGCCCGGGCGTCGAGGTAGCTCTGCGGGATGGTCCAGAAGATCGGCGAGGCGGGCTTGAAGCCGACGGCGGCCAGGCACAGGGCGCCGAGTCCGACCCAGGGCGAGACGAGGACGGCGAGCAGGGTGCCGGTGCCGCCGATGAGGAGCAGGCCGACGAGGACGGGCCGTCGTCTGCCGATGCGGTCGGAGAGCCGGCCGGCGACGTAGACGGCGCCGATGGCGAACAGCCAGGGCACGGCGGTCAGGAGGCCGACCTGGAAGTCGCTGACGCCGCCGATGTCGTCGACGATCGAGGGCAGCCAGAAGGTGACGGCGTACAGGGCGACGTTGATGGCGAAGTAGATCCACAGGAAGAGGAGCATCTGCGGGTCGGCGAGCAGCCGCCACCGGGAGACGGTGGCGCGGCCGGCGGTGTCCTCGCCGTCCGTGCGGGACCGGGCCCGTTGTTCGGCGTCGATGACGGCGACGAGTCCGTCCTTCTCGTCGCGGCTGAGCCAGTCGGCGGCCTCGACGCTGGAGTCGAGGAAGCGGTAGACGACGAAGCCGAGGACGACGGAGACGACGCCTTCGACGAAGAACATCCACTGCCATCCGGAGTGGCCCCAGATGCCGTGCATCTCGAGGAGGGCGCCGGAGATCGGTCCGACGATGACGGTCGCGGTGCCGGAGCCCATGAGGAACACGGAGGTGGCGCGGCCGCGGTGGGAGTCGGGCAGCCAGCGGGAGAAGTAGTAGATGACGGCGGGGAAGAAGCCGGCCTCGGCGACGCCGAGCAGGAAGCGCAGGGCGTAGAACATGCCGGGGCTGTTCACGAAGGCCATCGCGGTGGCGACGAGACCCCAGGTGATCATGATCCGGGTGAGCCAGATCTTGGCGCCGAAGCGCTCCATGAGCATGTTGCTGGGGACTTCGAAGAGGGCGTACGCGATGAAGAAGATGCCGGCGCCGAGTCCGAAGGCGGCGGCGGAGAGTCCGACGTCGGCGCGGAGCTGGTCCTGGGCGAAGCCCAGGTTGACCCGGTCCATGTAGTTGGCGACGAACATGACGAAGAAGAGCGGGACGACGCGGCGGAAGATCTTGTGGACGGCGGACTGGACGGCGGGGCTGTGCTCCGTGGGAGCGGGGACTGCTGCGGACACGAGCGGCTCCGGTCGTGGATGCAGGGCGGGGTCGGGGGTTACCAGCGGGGGACGGCGGGGGTGACCCAGTCCGGGTCGAGGACCTGCATGGCGGCGGCGTCGTCCCGGTCGCGCAGGTGGGCGTAGGCGGGGTCGAGCCAGCGTGCGTGCAGGTGGGCGAGCTTGTCGGGGTCGAGTGCGACGCCGAGTCCGGGGGCGTCGGAGACGGTGACGCGGCCGCCCTCGAAGGTGATGCGCTCGGTGAGGACGTCCTCGGACTGCCACGGGTAGTGGGAGTCGCAGGCGTGGTGCAGGTTCGGCACGGTGGACGCGACGTGCGTCATGGCGGCGAGGCTGATGCCGAGGTGGGTGTTGGAGTGCATGGAGATGCCGACGCCGAACGTGCGGCAGATGGCGGCGAGTTGCTGGGTGTTGCGCAGGCCGCCCCAGTAGTGGTGGTCGGAGAGGACGACCTGGACGGCGCGGGCGCGGAAGGCGGCGTCGATCTCGGCGAAGGTCGTCACGCACATGTTGGTGGCGAGCGGGACTCCGGCGCGGGCGGCGACCTCGGCCATGGCGGGGGTGCCGAGCGCGGGGTCCTCGAGGTACTCGAGGACGTCCTTGAGTTCGGCGGCGACCTTGAGCGAGGTCTCGACGGACCAGGCGCCGTTGGGGTCGAGGCGCAGCGGCTTGCCGGGGAAGGCCTCGGCGAGGGCGCGGACGGCGGCGATCTCCTCGTCGGGCGGCAGGCAGCCGCCCTTGAGCTTGAAGGACTCGAAGCCGTGCCGCTCGTGGAAGAGGCGGGCCTGGGCGACGACGCCGGCGGGGTCGAGGGCGGCGCCCCAGTCGTCCTTCTCGCCGCCGACGGCGCCGTCGGGGTGGTCGGCGTGCTTGTAGAACAGGTAGGCGCTGTACTCGACGGAGTCGCGCAGCTTGCCGCCGAGCAGGGTGTGCACGGGCAGGCCCTGGGCCTTGCCGAGGGCGTCGAGGCAGGCGACCTCGAAGCCGGAGACGACGGACAGGCGGAGTTTGTCGGCGGTCTGGACGCCGCGGAGTCCGCCGACGTCGACCTGGTCGCTGACGCGGGCGTCGTCGACGGCGACCTGGTCGGCGACGGTGAACAGGCCGTTGAGGTCGCTGACCTGGCGTCCGGTGAGCTTCTCGGCGAACGGGCGGGCGAGTTCGAGGTACTTGGCGTCGCCGTAGGTCTCGCCGATGCCGGTGACGCCGTCGGCGGTGACGACCTCGATGATGAGCCGGGGGGTGTAGGGCTGGTGGAGGCCCTGGGTGTTGAGGAGCGGCGGGTCGGCGACGAGGATCGGCGTGAGGCGGACGTCGGTGATGGTGAGGTCGGTCATCGGGTGGCTCCCAGGGGTGTGGCGGCGGGGGTGCGGGCGGGGGCGGTCGCGAGGTCGAGGCCGGCGGCGAGCAGGCGTTCCAGGGTGGCGAGGTGTTCGGGGGTCGGGTCGGCGAGCGGGGCGCGGACGGGGCCGACGGGCCGGCCGCGGAGCCGGGCGGCGGCCTTGACGAGCGAGACGCCGTAGCCGGGCACGCGGTCGCGGAGTTCGACGAAGGGCACGTAGAAGGTGCGCAGCAGGGCGTCGACGCGGTCGGTGCCGGCCGGTCCGGCGTGCAGGGCGTCGAGGAACGCGGCGGCGATCTCGGGGGCGAAGGCGTGGACGGCGGAGGAGTAGGCGGGCACGCCGACGGCGGCGTAGGCGCGGGCCTGGACCTCGGCGGTGGCGGCGCCGTTGAAGAAGAGGAAGCCGTCGGGGGCGGCGAGGGTGAGGCGCTGGAGCCGGTCGAGGTCGCTGTGGCCGTCCTTGAAGCCGATGACGTTCGGCAGGGCGGCGATGCGGCGCAGGGTGTCGGCGGTGAACACGACCTGGTCGCGCTGGTAGACGACGAGCGGCAGCCGGGTGCGGGCGGCGAGCTGTTCGATCTGGGCGAGGAGTCCGCTCTGCGGGCCGCTGACGAGGTAGTGCGGCAGGACGAGCAGGGCGTCGGCGCCGGCCTCCTCGGCGATGCGGGCGAAGCGGGCGGCCTGTGCCCAGCCGTATCCGGTGCCGGCGACGACGGGTACGCGGCCGGCGGTCTCCTCGACGGCGGCGGTGACGACGCGGCGGTACTCGTCCTCGTCGAGGGAGAAGAACTCGCCGGTGCCGCAGGCCGGGAAGAGGGCGCCGGGTGCGGTGGCGACCTGGGCGGCGACGTAGGCGCGGTAGCCGTCGAGGTCGAGGGTGCCGTCGGCGCGGAAGCTGGTCAGGGGGAAGGAGAGGACGCCGTGCGCCATGCCGTCGCGCAGCCGTGCCGCGACCGTCTCCGGCGTCCCGGGGTCCGCGCTCGCCCCGGCCGTCTCCGTACGTAGATGCTGTCCACACATGTAGATGGAGATTAGGTACGCGAACGTGGCCCGTCAATGGGTGCGCCCGGCCGGATCGCGGCGGACCGGCTTACGATCGGCCCATGCCGGAGCGGGAAGACGTGCGGGACCAGGTGCGGGACCAGGAGAAGAAGCAGGACGGGGAGCGGGGCGGCGTGCGCGAGGTGAAGTCCGCGGCGCGCACCGTCGACCTGCTCGAGGTGCTCGCGGCCCGCGGCGACCGCCCGGCTCGCCTCCAGGAGCTCGCGGACGAGCTGGCGGTGCCCCGCAGTTCCATGTACGCGCTGCTCCAGACCCTCATCGCGCGCGGCTGGGTGCGCACCGACGTCACCGGCTCGCTCTACGGCATCGGCATCCACGCCCTGCTGACCGGCACGAGCTACCTGGACACCGACCCGCACGTGCGCGCCGTGCGCCCCCATCTCGACGAGGCGTCCCAGACGCTCGGCGAGACGGTCCACCTGGGGCGGCTCGACGGGTTCAGCGTGGCCTACCTCGCCACCCGGGAGTCGCACGAGTACCTGCGCACGATCAGCCGGGTGGGCCGCCGGCTGCCCGCGCACGTCGGCGCGCTCGGCAAGGCGCTGCTCGCCGAGCGCCCGGACGCCGCGCTGCCGGCCGGCCCGTACCCCGCCGCGACGGCGAACACCCTCACCACCCGCGAGGCGCTCGCCGCCGATCTCGCGGCGACCCGGGAGCGCGGGCACTCCGTCGACCGCGAGGAGGGCGTCGAGGGCATCGTCGGCTTCGGTTTCGCGCTGCGCTACGCCGCACCCGCGCACGACGCGATCAGCTGCTCGGTGCCGGTCGCGCGGCTGACCCCGGAGCACGAGGAGCGCATCCTGACGGTCATGCGCGAGGTCCGTACGGCGATCGAGTCGACGGCCCTGCGGGGCACGTCCAAGGCCCCCGACTGGCGCTGAGAGACCGCCCGTTCGGCCGGAAGAAAGCGCTCGATTACCCGCTCACTTCACCCCCAAACCATATGTGTCTCAGGTCACAGGGCCCCGCCTTCTGCGGGGCCCTTTCCGCTTGATACAAATTGGCCGCACCGACGTCCCCGGTTCGGTCCCGTTCGCAAAGACGTCGCGCTCCACACCTCCCCCTGCCTTACCACCCCCTTGCCCAAAACAGCGTCCAAGGCGAGGGGCCCGTCTTCAGGAACGCCCGTGTCCTCGCGCCCGTCCCGGCCCGCCCTCGTCGCCCTCTTCACGGCCGGATACCTCGCCGCCTATCTCCTGCCCACCGTCGTCGGCCGTGTCGGCGACAGCCTGCGGCTCTCCCCCACCCAGGCCGGTCTCGTCGGCAGCTCGCTGCTGCTCAGCTCGGCCGCCGCAGGCTTCACCCTCGCCGCCCGCGTCGAGCGGATCGGCGCCTGCCGCGCCGCCCGCGCGGGCCTCCTCCTCGCCGCCCTCGGCTACGGCACCGCGGCCGTGACCGGGATCGTCCCGCTGGTCGTCGCGGGTGCGATGATCGGCGGCTTCGGATCCGGCACGGCGACCGCCGTCGCCGCCACCGGCATCGCCGCCCAGAAGGACCCGCACCGGGCCTCCACCCTGGGGCTGCTGAGCGTCTCGGCGCTCGCCGGCGCCCTGTACCTGACGATCCCCCGCATCAGCAGCGGGCACGGCGTGCCGTTCGCCGCGCTCGCGCTCACCGCGCTGGCCGTGTGGCCCGCGACGGGCCGGCTGTCCGATCCGGCAGGACCGGACAACAGCGCGGCCCCGGCGCCGAGTTCACCCCTGCCGTACGCCCGGCCAGGGATGCTGCTCGCCGCGGTCGTCGTGTGCTGGTCCATGGCGCAGAACTCGCTGTGGGGCGTCAGCAGCCGCATCGGCACCCAGCAGGCGGGCCTCAGCGAGGTCGTCGTCGGCAGCGTCTTCGCGGTGGCGCTCGGCACCGGGCTGCTCGGGGTGATCGGCGCCGGCACGCTCGGCGTGCGGCTCGGCCGGGCCCTGCCCATCGGGCTCGGCACCGCCCTGATCGCCGGCTGCATCGCGGTCAGCGCCCGCGCCGACGACCTCGGCAGCTTCGCGGCCGGCGAGATCGCCTGGAACACCCTGTACCCGGTCGTGCTCTCCTACCTGCTCGGCCTCGCCGCCTCGCTCGACCCGCGCGGCCGCTGGGCCGTCCTGGTCGGCTCCGCCTCCTCGCTGGGCACCGCGTGCGGGCCGCTCGCGGGCAGCTACCTGTCGCAGACGGCCGGCTTCCCGGCGATGGGTGCGACGCTCGCGGGCGTCCTGGTCCTGCTGGCGCTGCCGCTCACCGCGGTGGCCCTGCACACCGGCGGCCGCCCGCTGTTCGCGGGCGCGGCCCGGCGGCGCAGCGGCGCCCCGGTCGGCGCGTTCGTCCCGCCGTCCGGTCTGCCCGAGCAGCCGGTGGTGGAGATCGCGGTGCCCGCCGCCGTCGCGGAGGCCGGGTACGACCCGGTCCAGGGCGACTTCACCGCGGCGGGCCCGCAGGCCCGTACGGCTCCGTCCTTACCTCGGGTCAGAACTCCCACGCCTCGACGTCGGCGAGGTAGCGGGCACGCCGTGCCTCGTCCTCCTCGCTGCCGTCGAGGAACGCCGCCTCGAACGAGTTGCGGGCGAGCTCCCGCATCCGCTCGGGGTCCAGCGCCAGCGCCTCGTGCACGGCGTGGAAGGTGTCGCCCGCGTACCCGCCGAAGTAGGCCGGGTCGTCGGAGTTCACCGTGCACAGCAGGCCCGCGTCCATCATCGCCGGGAGCGGGTGGTCCTCCAGGACCTCGATCGTGCGCAGCCGCACGTTCGACAGCGGGCACAGGGTGAGCGGGACACGGTCGCGGACCAGCCGGGCGACGAGCTCGGGGTCCTCCATCGAGCGCAGTCCGTGGTCGACGCGCTCCACGCCGAGCACGTCCAGCGCCTCCCACACGTACGAGGGGTCGCCCTCCTCGCCCGCGTGCGCGACCTTGCGCAGGCCCAGCGCGTCCGCCGCCGCGTACACCTCGCGGAACTTCGAGGCCGGATTGCCGACCTCCGCCGAGTCCAGGCCCACCCCGACGATCCGGTCCAGGTAGGGCTTCGCGGCCTCCAGGGTCTCCATCGCCGACTCGGCCGGCAGGTCGCGCAGGAAGCACAGGATGAGCTTGGTGGAGACGCCGTGCCGCTCCTCGCTGCGGGCGAGCGCCCGCGACAGCCCCTCCACCACCGTGCCCAGTGCGACGCCGCGCGCCGTGTGGGCCTGCGGGTCGAAGAAGATCTCGGCGTGCCGCACGCCCTGCTCGGCGGCGCGCGCCAGATAGGCGTCGGCCAGCGCCTCGAAGTCGTCCTCGGTGAGCAGGACGGCCATCAGCTCGTAGTAGAGGTCCAGGAAGGACTGGAGGTCGGTGAAGAGATAGGCCTTGCGCAGCGCCTCGGTGTCGGCGTACGGCAGCGTGATGCCGTTGCGCGCGGCGAGTGCGAAGGCCAGCTCGGGTTCGAGGGTGCCTTCGATGTGCAGGTGGAGTTCGGCCTTGGGGATGCGGGCGAGTGGTGCGAGGGACATCCGGCCATCGTACGCAGGGCCGGGCCCGCCGGCCGGACGGCTCAGCGGCGCCGCGGCACCGGCACCCGGTCGAGGTCGCGGGCGACGGTCAGCTCGCCCTCGTACCCGGCGGCCCGCGCCTGCCGCTCGAACTCCGCGGGGTCGGCGTAGCGCTGGCTGAAGTGGGTGAGCACGAGATGGCGCACCCCGGCCCGCGCCGCGACCCGCGCGGCCTGGCCCGCCGTCAGATGCCCGTGGTCGGTGGCGAGCCGCACGTCCTCGTCGAGGAACGTCGACTCGATGACGAGCAGGTCGCAGCCCTCGGCGAGCGCGGTGACGCCCTCGCACATGCGGGTGTCCATGACGAACGCGACGCGCTGTCCTGCCCGCACCTCGCTGACCTCGGGGAGCGTGACGCCCCGCAGCACGCCCTCCTTCTGGAGCCGGCCCACGTCCGGACCGGCGATCCCGTGCGCGGCCAGCGCCGCGGGCAGCATGCGGCGCGCGTCCGGCTCGACGATCCGGTACCCGTACGACTCGACGGGATGCGACAGGAGCCGGGCCTCGAGCCGGTAGGCGGGCGTCTCGGCGAGGACGGCGCCCTCCCCGCTCACCGGTTCCTCGGCGATCCGCACGGTCTCCCGGTACGCGGTCGCGTACCGCAGGCGGTCGAAGAACCGCTGCCCGGACGCCGGGTAGTGGGCGGTCACCGGGTGCGGCACCCGGTCCAGGTTGATGCGCTGGATCACGCCCGCGAGGCCGAGGGAGTGGTCGCCGTGGAAGTGCGTGACGCAGATCCGGTTGAGGTCGTGCGCGGCGACACCGGCCCGCAGCATCTGGCGCTGCGTGCCCTCGCCGGGGTCGAAGAGGATGCCCTCGCCGTCCCAGCGCAGCAGGTAGCCGTTGTGGTTGCGGTGCCGGGTCGGTACCTGACTCGCGGTGCCGAGCACCACGAACTCACGGACGGACACCGGGCGTTATCCGGGGGGCCACTGGAGGCCGCGGCCGCCGAGGACGTGCGCGTGGGCGTGGAAGACGGTCTGGCCGGCGCCGCTGCCCGTGTTGAACACCAGGCGGTGGCTCTCCAGCTTCTCCTCCCGGGCGACCTCACCGGCCTCGCGCAGCACGTCCGCGGCGATCTGCGGTTCGGCGGCGGCCAGGGAGGCGGCGTCCGGGTGGTGGACGCGCGGGATGACCAGGATGTGGGTCGGGGCCTGGGGGTTGATGTCGCGGAACGCGACGGTGGTCGGCGTCTCGCGGACGATCGTGGCGGGTACGTCGCCGGCCACGATCTTGCAGAACAGGCAGTCGGCCTGCGGTTCCCCGGTCAACTTCGGCCCCCTTCGGGTGGGTGCGGGTCGGGTCTTCGCGGCATCGTATCTGCCCACTCACCGAGCACGGCCGGGTGCACGCCGGTGGGGGCTGGTCGCGC
>NZ_WWIA01000502.1 GCF_009870065.1 Streptomyces sp. SID5785
CGCCGGAAGACCCCGTAACCCCGCCCCCGCGGCAAGCGGCTCAGCGGCGCCGCAGGTCCGCCACCCGAGCCGCCCGCTCGGGCCCCGCGTCGAGCGCCGCCGCACTGCGCAGCGGATGCCCTCCGTGATGGGGCGCCCCGCGCCGTGGCCCCGGCAGGGGGACGTCGCGCCGCGGCCCGCGCCCGGCACCACTGCCCGTGTCACCGGCGCCGGCCGCACCGGCCGCGCCGGACCCCTCCCCCGCGACGGCGATCTGCACGCCCTGGTCGGCCAGCGCCTGCAACTCCGTGGCGGCCCGCTCGTCATGAGCCGGCGGCTCGTCGGTGACGAGCCGGGTGATCACGTCCGTGGGCACCGTCTGGAACATGGTGTCGGTGCCGAGCTTGGAGTGGTCGGCGAGGACGACGACCTCGGCGGCGGCCTGGACCAGCGCGCGGTCGACGGACGCCGACAGCATGTTGGACGTGGACAGGCCGCGCTCGGCGGTCAGCCCGCTCCCGCTGAGGAAGGCCCGGGACACTCTGAGCCCCTGGAGGGACTGCTCCGCCCCGCTGCCCACCAGCGCGTAGTTGGAACCCCGCAGCGTGCCACCGGTCATGACGACCTCCACGCGGTTGGCGTGCGCCAACGCCTGGGCCACCAGGAGGGAGTTGGTGACGACGGTCAGCCCCGGTACCCGCGCGAGCCGGCGGGCCAGCTCCTGCGTGGTCGTACCGGCGCCCACCACGATGGCCTCGCCCTCTTCGACGAGCCCCGCGGCGAGATCGGCGATGGCCGTCTTCTCTGCGGTCGCGAGATGTGACTTCTGCGGAAAGCCGGATTCCCGCGTGAATCCGCCCGGCAGTACCGCACCGCCGTGCCGGCGGTCGAGGAGTCCTTCTGCCTCCAGTGCGCGCACGTCCCGCCGTACGGTCACTTCGGAGGTCTGGACGACGCGGGCGAGCTCCCGGAGCGATACCGCTCCATTGGCCCGCACCATTTCGAGGATCAATTGACGACGTTCTGCAGCGAACACGAAACTGACAGTAACCCCAACGACCGTCTGCTTTCAGCAGTTTGCGCCGAATTACAGGTTCTGTTCGCACAGAACACCTGGAAGTGGTATAGGCGCGGAACACTCACGGTGACCCGCGCCCGGTCACGGAGCGTCAGCTCTCGTCGGCCAGCTTCCGCGAGTGCAACTGCCGTGCCACTTCGGCGATCGAGCCCGACAGGGAGGGGTACACGGTGAAGGTGTTCGCGATCTGTTCGACCGTCAGGTTGTTGTCGACCGCGATCGAGATGGGGTGGATCAGCTCGGAGGCGCGCGGGGCGACGACCACGCCGCCGACCACGATGCCGGTGCCGGGGCGGCAGAAGATCTTGACGAAGCCGTCCCGGATGCCCTGCATCTTCGCGCGCGGATTGCGCAGCAGCGGCAGCTTCACCACGCGGGCGTCGATCTTGCCCGCGTCGACGTTCGCCTGCGTGTAGCCGACGGTGGCGATCTCGGGGTCGGTGAAGACGTTGGAGGAGACGGTCTTGAGGTTCAGCGGCGCCACCGGCTCGCCGAGGAAGTGGTACATGGCGATGCGGCCCTGCATCGCGGCGACGGAGGCGAGCGCGAAGACGCCGGTCACGTCGCCGGCCGCGTACACGCCGGGGGCGCTCGTGCGCGAGACCTTGTCGGTCCAGATGTGCCCGGAGTCCTTGAGCCGGACGCCGGCCTCCTCGAGGCCGAGCCCCGCGCTGTTCGGGATGGCGCCGACGGCCATGAGGCAGTGGGTGCCGGAGATGACGCGCCCGTCGGCGAGGGTGACCTCGACGCGGTCGCCGACGCGTTTGGCGGAGGCGGCGCGGGAGCGGGCCATCACGTTCATGCCGCGGCGCCGGAAGACGTCCTCGAGGACGGCGGCGGCGTCCGGGTCCTCGCCGGGCAGCACGCGGTCGCGGGAGGAGACGAGGGTGACCTTGGAGCCGAGGGCCTGGTAGGCGCCGGCGAACTCGGCGCCGGTCACACCGGAGCCGACCACGATGAGCTCCTCGGGGAGCTCCTCCAGGTCGTAGACCTGCGTCCAGTTGAAGATCCGCTCGCCGTCGGGCTGGGCGTCGGGGACCTCGCGCGGGTGACCGCCGGTCGCGATGAGCACGGCATCGGCGACGAGGGTCTCCTCGGTGCCGTCGGCGGCGGTGACGACGACCTTGCGGGAGCCGTCGAGGTCCTGCTTGCCGTCGAGGCGGCCCCTGCCGCGCATGACGCGGGCGCCGGCGCGCGTGACGGAGGCGGTGATGTCGTGGGACTGGGCGAGCGCGAGGCGCTTGACCCGTCGGTTGACCTTGCCGAGGTCGACGCCGACGACGCGGGCCGGGGAGTCCGGGTCCGGGGTGTCGTCCTCGACGATGATGCCGAGCTCCTCGTAGGAGGAGTCGAAGGTGGTCATCACCTCGGCCGTCGCGATCAGTGTCTTCGACGGCACGCAGTCGGTGAGCACCGACGCCCCGCCCAGACCGTCGCAGTCGACGACGGTCACCTCCGCGCCGAGCGAGGCGGCCACCAGTGCCGCCTCGTATCCGCCAGGTCCGCCGCCGATGATCACGATCCGAGTCACGTAGGCCATTGTCCCGCACGCTTCAACCCCGCACCGAATCGGGGCCTCCATCGGGGGAGCGCGGAGCCGAATCCCCGCTCGGGAGGGGTGATCCCGTTCCGCAGGGGTCCCAGGGGCGCTCTGACGTACCCTCGACCACATGTCGCTCTACGCCGCCTACGCCGGCAATCTCGACCCGCGGCTCATGACGCGCCGCGCCCCGCACTCGCCGCTGCGCGCGACGGGCTGGCTCAACGGCTGGCGGCTGACCTTCGGCGGCGAGCACATGGGCTGGGAGGGTGCGCTGGCCACGATCGTGGAGGCACCGCGCTCCCAGGTCTTCGTCGCGCTGTACGACATCGCGCCGATGGACGAGGACTCGATGGACCGCTGGGAGGGTGTCGGCCTCGACATCTACCGGCGGATGCGGGTCAGGGTGGACACCCTCGACGGCGCGGAGCCCGCGTGGGTGTATGTGCTGAACGGCTACGAGGGCGGCCTCCCGTCGGCCCGCTACCTGGGCGAGATCGCCGACGCGGCGGAGTCCGCGGGCGCCCCGCACGACTACGTGATGGAGCTGCGCAAGCGCCCCTGCTGAGGGCGGGCGGGCCGGGGCCGCAGGACCCGGTTCGGCCCGGTTCCGACCGCTTGCGGGCGATGCCTCGTCGGAAACGACAAGACAACGATCGCCATCCCGGGACCATCGGCATCTACGCGCGTAGGACTTGACCGGCTACCCTCAACCGCGTGAACGCATCTGTTACTCCGGACAACCTGCAGGGCGACCCCTACGCCGCCGCCGACGCCGCCGCCGCGCGCCTGCGCGAGCTCACGGGCGCCGAGACCCACGACGTCGCCCTCGTGATGGGCTCCGGCTGGGCGCCGGCCGCCGAGGTGCTCGGCGCGCCCGCCGCCGAGTTCCCCTTCACCGAGCTGCCCGGGTTCACCGGCGCCGCGGTGGCGGGCCACGGCGGCACGGTCCGCTCGTACCAGGTCGGCGAGAAGCGCGCCCTGGTCTTCCTGGGCCGCACCCACTACTACGAGGGCCGGGGCGTCGCCTCCGTCGCGCACGGCGTGCGCACAGCCGCCGCCGCGGGCGCCAAGACCATCGTGCTGACCAACGGCTGCGGCGGTCTGCGCGAGGGCATGCGCCCGGGCCAGCCGGTCCTCATCTCCGACCACATCAACCTGACGGCGACGTCGCCGATCGTCGGCGCGAACTTCGTCGACCTGACCGACCTCTACTCGCCGCGGCTGCGCCAGCTGTGCCAGGAGATCGACCCCTCGCTCGAGGAGGGCGTCTACGCCCAGTTCCCCGGCCCGCACTACGAGACCCCGGCCGAGGTCCGCATGGCCGGCATCCTCGGCGCCGACCTCGTCGGCATGTCCACCGTCCTCGAGGCCATCGCGGCCCGCGAGGCGGGCGCGGAGGTGCTCGGCATCTCCCTCGTGACGAACCTGGCCGCGGGCCTGTCCGGCGAGCCGCTCAACCACGAAGAGGTCCTCCAGGCCGGCCGTGACTCGGCCGCCCGCATGGGCGAGCTGCTCACGCAGGTCCTCGCGAAGATCTGATCCGGCCCGCCGGACAGGCCCGTCCCTCCCGTACGTCTGAAGGATGCGAACCGTGACCGCTGAAGGCAGCGAACTGCTCGGCCGGGCGAAGGCCTGGCTGGCCGAGGACCCGGACCCGGAGACCCGCGAGGAGCTCGGCAAGCTGATCGAGTCCGGCGACCGGGCGGCGCTCGCCGAGCGCTTCTCGGGCCGGCTGCAGTTCGGCACGGCGGGGCTGCGCGGCGAGCTGGGCGCGGGCCCGATGCGGATGAACCGCGCGGTCGTGATCCGCGCGGCCGCCGGTCTGGCCGCCTATCTGAAGGCCGAGGGGCGGGGCGACGGGCTCGTCGTCATCGGGTACGACGCCCGGCACCGGTCGGCGGACTTCGCGCGCGACACGGCCGCGGTCATGGTCGGCGCCGGTCTGCGCGCCGCGGTGCTGCCCCGGCCGCTGCCCACCCCGGTGCTCGCCTTCGCGATCCGGCACCTGGGCGCGGTCGCGGGCGTCGAGGTCACGGCCTCGCACAACCCGCCGCGGGACAACGGCTACAAGGTCTACCTCGGCGACGGCTCGCAGATCGTGCCGCCCGCCGACACCGGGATCGCGGCCGGGATCGACGCGGTCGCCTCCCTGCACGACGTGCCGCGCCCCGACTCCGGCTGGGAGACGCTCGGCGACGACGTCCTGGACGCGTACCTCGCCCGGACGGACGCGGTCCTCGCCCCGGGCTCACCGCGCACCGCCCGCGCCGTCTACACGGCGATGCACGGCGTCGGCAAGGACACCCTGCTCGCCGCGTTCGCCCGCGCGGGCTTCCCCGAGCCGGTCCTCGTGCCCGAGCAGGCCGAGCCCGACCCGGACTTCCCGACGGTCGCGTTCCCCAACCCCGAGGAGCCGGGGGCGATGGACCTGTCCTTCGCGACGGCCCGCACCGTGGACTGCGACCTGATCATCGCCAACGACCCGGACGCGGACCGCTGCGCCGTCGCCGTGCCCGACGGCGGCGACTGGCGGATGCTGCGCGGCGACGAGGTGGGCTCGCTGCTCGCGGCGCACCTCGTGGGGCGCGGCGCGACCGGCGTTCTCGCGGAGTCGATCGTCTCCTCGTCCCTGCTCGGCCGGATCGCCGCCGCGGCGGGCGTCCCGTACGAGGAGACCCTGACCGGCTTCAAGTGGATCGCCCGCGTCGACGGGCTGCGCTACGGCTACGAGGAGGCGCTCGGGTACTGCGTCGACCCCGACGGCGTGCGCGACAAGGACGGCATCACGGCCGCGCTCCTGGTGGCCGAGCTGGCGAGCGCGCTCAAGGAGCAGGGCCGCACGCTGCTCGACGCCCTCGACGACCTGGCGCTCGCCCACGGGCTGCACGCCACCGACCAGCTGAGCGTCCGGGTCCAGGACCTGTCGGTCATCGCGGACGCCATGCGCCGGCTGCGCGAGACGCCGCCGGTCCGGCTGGCCGGGCTCGACGTGATCCGCGCCGAGGACCTCTCCGCCGGTACGGACGCGCTGCCGCCGACCGACGGGCTGCGCTACACGCTGGACGGCGCCCGCGTCATCGTCCGCCCCTCGGGCACGGAGCCCAAGCTCAAGTGCTACCTGGAGGCCGTCGTCCCGGTCGCCGACCGGGCCGGGCTGCCGGCCGCGCACGCCGAGGCGGCCCACCGCCTCGCGGACCTCAAGCGGGACCTGGCGGCGGCCGCCGGCCTCTGAGCGGGCGGTCGTGCGGCCGAGGATCCGCGGCCACCACCCGTGTGGGTGATTTCGCGGGGCAGTTGACGGAACGCGGGAGGACGCGGGACGACGCGGGGCGGGGGCGGCGGGGAGGCTGCCCCCGCCCCCTCCCCGTTCCCAGGAGCCGCCTCCGTGCCC
>NZ_WWIA01000503.1 GCF_009870065.1 Streptomyces sp. SID5785
GGGCCGACCTCGCTGTTCACGACGGGACTGTCCGGGCCGACCTCGCTGTTCACGACCGGGCTGTCCGGGCCGACCTCGCTCGCCCGCACGACCGACGACGCCGCGGGTCCGTGCTGCTCGTGCGCCGTCGTGGCGACCCCTGACACGAGGGCGACCACCGTCGCGGCGATCCCGATGAGTCCGGCCGTCGTGGTGCGCATCGCTGTCTCCCTGAGGGTCGATCCGGTGCGCGGACGTGGGCGCCGCGCTCGATGTCCCTCATCCTGGAGAGCGCTCATCCCGTTCCCGTACCGTCCGCATACCGGCGGTCGGTAGGTTCGTCGGCGAGCGTGCCTCCGCTGCCCCAGTACTCCTGTGCCACGTCCCGCACGAGGACGGTCACGGCCTCCCGCGGGCATCCGGCGATCCGCGCGGTCGTGGCGGTCAGTTCGGCGACGAGCTCGGCCCGTGCCGTCCGGTCGTTCCCCTGCCACCAGTCGACGGTGATCACGGGCATGGCTGACTCCTTCGGTCGTCGTTCGGGGACGGGTTCTCGTCCCACACGCTGAGGTAGCGCTCGCCCGTGTCGGGCAGCACCGTGACCACGGTCGCGTCCTGGAACCCGGGCTTCTCGAGCAGCAGCGCACAGGCGTGCACCGCCGCACCGGACGAGATGCCCACGAACACACCCTGTTCGCGGGCGAGTTGCCGCGCGGTGCGCAGCGCGTCCGCGTCGGAGACGGTGATCACCCGGTCGATGAGCGAGACATCGGTGGTGGCCGCGACGAAGCCGCCGTTCAGGCCGGGGATGCGGTGCTGGCCGCCGGCGCCGCGGGACAGCACGGGGGAGCTCTCCGGCTCGACCGCGACGACGTGCACCGCGGGGTCGCGCTCCTTGAGGTAACGGGCGATGCCGGTGAGGGTGCCACCGGTGCCGACCCCGCAGACCAGGACGTCGACCCGGCCGCCGGTGTCCGCCCAGATCTCGGGCCCCGTACTCGCGTAGTGGGCCCGTACGTTGTCCTCGTTCTCGTGCTGGCAGGTGAACCAGGAGCCGGGGGTGGCGGCGTGGATCTCCTCGGCCTTCGCGATGGCGCCCTGGTAGCCCTGCTCGCGCGGGGTCCGCACGACCTCGGCACCGAGCGCCGTCAGCAGGGCGATCCGCTCGGCCGTGGCGCTGTCCGGCAGCACGATCACGCACGGGTGGCGGCGCGCCGCGGCGAGGGCGGCGAGCGCGATCCCGGTGTTCCCCGAGGTCGCCTCGATCACGGTGCCGCCGGGGCGCAGTTCCCCGCGTTCCGCGGCGGCGTCGAGCATGAACAGCGCGGCCCGGTCCTTGATGCTGGACAGCGGGTTGGCCGACTCCAGTTTGGCCAGGACCTGTGCGTCGCCGTCGCCGACGCGCACACGGACCAGGGGGGTGCCGCCCACCAGGTCGGCGATGCCGTCCGCGACGGGGCGGGGTGCGGGCAGCCCGTCCGTGCCCGGGTGCGCGGTCATGTCCGCGGCTCCGGCCGCGGGGCGGTGTCGACGTCCTCGAGGTGCAGCCGGTCCAGGAACCAGGACTCGATCCGCCGCAGCCGGTCCTCGACCTCGGCTCGGTCGCGGCCCGAGACCAGCACCGTGCACAGGAAGTCGGAGGAGGTGCGGGCCGCGGCCATGGTCCGGCCCGGCTCCACGAAGACCCGGAAGCGCTCGATCCAGGGCCAGTCGGGCGGCCCGTCCGGCACCGCGACCACCCGTCCCGGCCGCTTCATCAGCACCATCTGCCCCGTCATGACGCGGGGCCCCGGGCGCTGCCCTGATACGTCGCGCGGCACGGAGACGGGGAGCCCCACCTCCGCACGCAGCCAGTTCTCCGTCGGGTCCGCCCCGAACAGCAGGGCGACGATGTCCCGGATCGCGGCGCCCCCGGTGCGACAGGCGATCTCGCACAGCACCAGCTCGTCGCCGGGCGTGTGGAAGACCTCCGCGTGGAAGGCGAAGTTCTCCGGCCCGGGCAGCGCCCCGAGCAGCTCCTCGGTGAAGGCGAGCAGCCGGTGCGCCAGCGGGTCGGCGGTGTCGAGCGTGAGGTCGATGCGCGGCCCGGTGTCCGTCGCGAACGTGGCCAGCGGGTACTGGTACTGCGAGGGCCAGGCCAGCGCGAGCCGCCCGTCGAGGACCAGCCCGTCCACGTGGCACAGCGGGCCGGGGACGTACTCCTCGGCGATCATGTTCGGCTGGTCCGGGCCGTAGAGGTCGAAGTCCTCGGCCAGGTACGTGTCGAGCTCGGCCCGGGTCTCCAGGATGTGCAGGCCCACCGAGCCCGCGCTGTCCCGGGGCTTGAGCACCACGGGAAAGCCGTGCTCCTCGGCGAAGCCCAGGATGTCCGTCGCCGTCTCGATCTCACGGTGCGCCGCGACCCGGACCCCGCCCGCCGCGGCGAGCTCCTTCATGACGGCCTTGTCCCGGAACGGCACGACGGAGTCGGGGAGTTGGCCGGGCAGACCGAGCAGCTCCCGCAGCGCGGCGGCGCGTTCGAGGTCGCGCTCGTGACCGGCGACGACGTGGGTGACGCCGTGCGCGCGGGCGAGGTCCAGGGCGCGCTCCTCCAGCGTGCCCTCCGTGTCGTAGCCGTCGACCGCCTCGGTGTGGACGTAGCCGTCCCCGGCGGCCGGCAGCGTCTCGCCGACCCGGTCGAGGTTCTCCCGGCTCGTGAGCAGCAGCACGCCGCCCTCGTGGTCGCTGAACCACCGGTCGTAGGGGGTGGCGTGCACCGAACCGACCTGGTGCAGGACGAGCACACTCATTCAGACCGTCTCCTTGATCGCGTGGTGCGCGGGCCACGCCCCGAGCCGGCCCGCCTGGCCGCGCACGAGGGCGCCGGTGGGCCGGACGTGACCGACGTAGCGCACCGTGTCGACCCGCCACCGTCCCCGCGCGTCCTGGACCGCTCCGACCTCCAGCGGGTGCCCCGGGTCCGCGGGCAGCACGGCGAGCGCGGCGTCGGTGGCCGGGGTGCCCGGCCCGGTGTGCCGGTGGGCGGTGACGGGCGGCCCGACGGTGAGCGAGGCCGTCGCGCCGCCGCTGCCCTCGGCGATGCCGCCCCGGGCGAAGGCGCGCAGCGCGGCCTCGTCGGCGAGTTCGGCGACCACGGGCCGGTCGGCGCCGCGCCGCCGGTGGACCGCCAGCGGATAGCCCCAGGCGTGGGCGGCCCGGTACAGGTCGCTGATCCGCCCGGCGGCGGCCCGGGGCACCACCGGCACCCCGTGTGCGGCCAGCGCCTCGGCGGCCCGGACCGTGTCCGCGCCGAACACGGCCGCGTCCCGGCCCTGGCCCGGCAGCCCGAGCCGGTCGCGGAGCGCGCCGGCCCGGATCTGGTCGTCCGGGTGCAGGGCGATCACCGCGGTGACCGGGGTGTGCGCGGCCGCCGCGAGCACGGCCGTCTCGACCCCGGCCGTCCGTGCGAACCGGTCGATCCGGTGCACGTCGGCCCACGGGGCGGGCGGCGCCGGGGTGCCCGGCTCGGTCAGCAGGACCGGACCCCCGCCGGCGTCCACGCCGTCGAGCCAGTCCCCGTAGGGGAGCGCACCGAGGTCCGCCCGGTGCAGTACCACGACTGTCATGCCTGTTCCTCTCCCGCCATCCGCACGGTCAGGCGGGTCGCTGTCAGTTCCTCGCAGAGCAGGACCGCCTTGTCGGTGTCCGACGCGGTCACCGTGACGAGGCCGAGCCGGTCCCAGTTGTCCTGCGCGGCGCGCACCACGGAGCCCTCGTGGACCGAGATGTCGACGGCGTGCACCGCCGGATGGGCCCGCAGTGCGTCGACGCCCTCGATCCGCTCGACGACCCCGGGCCGGTCCGCGACGAGGCCGCGCACGCAGCCCGCCGCACGGGCCGCGGGCCGCTCCGTGAGCGGGGCGACGAGGCCGAACGGCCAGGCGAGCGTGTAGTGCACGAGGTCGATCCCGTACGCCTCCCGCACCAGGCTCTGGATGCGGCCACCGCCGTTGCGGTTGTGGCCCTCGATGACGAGGGGGCCGCGGGGGGACAGGCGCAGTTCGGTGTGGGCGGGACCGTCCTGGAGGCCGACCGCGTCGAGGAAGGCGTGCACGGCCTCCTCGATCCGCCGCTCGTCCGCCGGGTCGAGCCGGGCGGGCAGGGCGTGGCCCAGCTCCGCGAAGTGGGTCTCGTCGACGAGCTTCTCGGTGATCGCCACGACGACGTGCCGCCCGGCGAAGCTGAACGACTCGATGCTGAACTCCGGCCCGGGGATGTACTCCTCCAGCAGGTAGTCCTGCACCTGGAAGAGGGCGTTGCCCCGGTCGATGCCCGTGCCGCGCACCGTGCCGATCCGCTGCCACACCTCCTCGACGTCCGCGGGGCCCGTGACCTTGAAGATGCCGAACCCGGCGGTCAGGTCGACCGGCTTCACCACGAACGGGTAGCCGTGCGCCTCGCCGAACGCGACGAGGCTCTCCCGGCCGGTCAGCGGCTCGGCGCCGATCGCGAACCGCGGCGCGTGCTCCGCCAGATGACGGCGCATCGCCAGCTTGTCGCGCAGCAGCCGCGCCGTCTCGCGGCCGGTGCCGCCGAGACCGAAGAGGTCGTTGACGCGGCCCGCGATCTCCAGCCCGGGCTCGGTCAGCGACACCGCCGCCGCGAAGCCCCACGCCTGCTGCGCGGCACGGGCCAGCGGCTCCACCACCGCCCAGTCCGTGAAGTCCGCCACGAACGTGACGTCGGCCAGCCGCGCCTGCTCCGCGTCGAACTTCTCCTTGTGCTGGATCAGGATCACGTTCAGGCCCAGCGACTTGGCGACGCGCAGCGGCCTGGTGAGATGACCGAGGACCAGCAGGGTCCGCTCGGGCACCAGGGCCGGGGCGCCCGGCGGCGTCACCCGCAGCAGCGCCTTGGCCGCGGCCGCCCGCTCCTGGGCCTGCCCCGCGTCGGCGCCGTCGACGACGACGAAGCCGTGCCGGCTGCCCGAGTGCACCGTCACCGGGAGCGTGTCACCGGGCTCGTAGGGGAAGTGCAGGTCGTGGACGTACGCCAGGTCCCGTATCTCCGTACGTCCTTCGACGGCGCCGATCTCGCCCGGCGTCAGCTCGAAGAAGGAGATGGCCGCGGACCGCGTCGCCGGTCGCGGGGGGACGTCGCGGCCCGCGAGCGCCTCGAAGACGGCGGCCTCGATGTCGTAGCCGGCGGCGATCCGGATCAGCTGCGGGATGCGGTCGCCGCCCAGGCGGGCCTGCGACTCGACGACCCGCGGCCCGGCCGCCGTCAGGATGATCTCGGTGTGGGCGGGGCCGAACCGGTGGCCCGCCGCGTCAAGCAGCGCGACGACCAGCTGCTCCATGCCGGACGCGGTCCCGGCGTTCAGCGGCGCGGGGAACAGCTGCCCGCTCTCCACGAACAGCGGCCCGTCCGCGACCTGCTTCTGCGTGATCCCGACGACGTGGTGCACCCCGTCCGCGGTGAGCGTCTCGACGCTGAACTCGGGCCCCTCAAGGAACTCCTCGAGCAGCACAGGACCCTCGTACGAGAAGCGGGCCACCTCGTCCTGCCAGGCGCGCAGGCCGTCGGCGTCGTGGACGAGGCGCACGCCCGCGCTGCCCGCCATCCGGGTCGGCTTCACGATCGCCGGGTACCCGAAGCCGTCCAGGAGCGCGGACACCTCGCCGGGGTGGTCCGCGGCCGCCGTGCGCACCGGCGAGATCCCGTGCGCGGCCAGCAGCTCCCGCAGCGCGGCCTTGTCGTTGAGGCGGCGCACCGCCTCGGGCGGGTTGACCGCGAGACCGAGCGCGTCGGCCTCCTCGGCGGTCGCGAGCATCGTCTGCTCCTTGCCCAGGTGCAGCACGTGGGCGACGTCGTGCGCGCGGGCCGTCTCGCGCACGAGGGCGCGCAGCGCGTCCTCGTCCGCGAAGTCCGTCAGCAGCAGCTCGGCCGAGTGCCGGGCCACGTCCTGCAGATACTCCGGCGACTGCTGCGCCGGGTCCCAGATCGACCA
>NZ_WWIA01000504.1 GCF_009870065.1 Streptomyces sp. SID5785
GCCGCAGCCCGCTCCAGGTCCGCGACCGAGCCGGACATGATCGTGCGGACGTGGGCCGTGACGTGCTCGAGCGGCCAGTCCCACCACGCGACGGCGAGCAGCCGTGCGACGTCCTCGGCGTCGTGGCGCGTGCGCAGGAGCCGGGCGGGGTTGCCGCCCGCGATGCCGTAGTCGGGGACGTCGGAGGTGACGACCGCGCCCGTCGCGATGATCGCGCCGTGCCCGATCCGCACGCCCGGCATGACGGTGACGCCGTGGCCGAACCAGACGTCGTTGCCGACGACGGTGTCGCCGCGTCCCGGCAGGTCCGAGATCAGGTCGAAGTGCTCGGCCCAGGAGCCGCCCATCGTGGGGAACGGGAAGGTCGACGGGCCGTCCATCCGGTGGTTGGCGCCGTTCATGATGAACCGCGTGCCGGTGCCCAGCGCGCAGTACTTGCCGATCACGAGGCGCTCGGGCCCGTAGTGGTACAGCACGTTGCGCGTCTCGAACGCGGTCGGGTCGTCGGGATCGTCGTAGTACGAGAACGCGCCCACGTCGATCAGCGGTGAGGTCACCAGCGGCCGCAGCAGAACGACGCGCGGGTGCTCGGGCATGGGGTGGAGCACGGTGGGGTCCGCGGGTACGGGCGGCATGGCGGAGGCGGTTCCTCTCGGCGGGGGCGGTGGGGCGGCGGGATGTCGGTGGGGCCGGGATCGGACGGAGCACTACTGCGACAACTGTCGCTTTAAGACGCTAGGATGCTCGCACACCCCGGCACGTCGATCAACTGGATTCACCGACCCCGCATGCGGCCGGCCCACCGGCCCCGACCCGTAGGAGGTCCGCCGGCCGTGACCGCGACACCGGACCGCCGCCCCGGCGGCCGCACCGCCCGTATCCGCACCCAGGTACTCGACGCGGTGCGCGCCGAGCTCGCCGAGACCGGCCACGAGGGACTCACCGTGGAGGGCGTCGCGACCCGCGCCGGGGTCCACCGCACCACCGTCTACCGGCGCTGGCACGACGTGGGCGGACTGCTGGTCGACGTCATCGAGTCCGCCGGTGAGATCGACTGGCGGCCGCCGGACACCGGCACGCTGCGCGGCGACCTCACCGCGCTCAACCGCGAGATCCAGGCGTCCCTGCTGGTCCGGCCCTCGCTCGCGACCGCCCTGATGGCCGCCTCCTTCCACTCCGAGCGGGCGGCGGCGGCACAGACCCGGCTGTGGGCCGACCGGTACGCCCAGTGCGCGGTCCTCGTCGAGCGGGCGGCCGCGCGCGGGGAACTGCCGCCGGGCCGCACCGACGCCCGGGGCCTTCTCGTCGCGGCGACGGCGCCCGTGTACCACGAGCTGGTGCTGCTGCGGTCCGACCCGGACCCGGACCTGCCTGCACGCGCGGCCTCCGCGGCGGTGCTCGCGGCGGCCGCGGGGGCGTTCGCCGAGCAGGGACACTGAGCAGGGTCACTGAGCAGGGGCACTGACTAGAGTCACTGAGCAGGGCGTTCGGTACGCGCCCTGTGCTAGCGTTGCGCTTTTGCGCCGTCGCCGTGTCGGTGCTCCGCCCGGCGCCCGTGGCCGGCGGCCCGTCCCCGCCGCGCCCACCTCGGTACGGTCCCCTCGGAGGAAGTCCTTCTGTGAGCGAGTCCACCCCCGCCGGTGCCGAGCCGACGCCCCCTGCCGCCTCCTTCGACGGGCTGGGGCTGCCCGCCGGCCTCCTGCGCGTGCTCGGCGAGCAGGACATCACCGTGCCCTTCCCCATCCAGGCGGAGGCACTGCCACCCGCGCTGGCGGGGCGGGACGTCCTCGGCCGGGGTCGCACCGGGTCGGGCAAGACCCTCGCCTTCGGCCTCGGCGTGCTCGCCCGCACGGCCGGGCGGCGCGCACAGCCCAAGGAGCCGCTGGCGCTCGTTCTCGTCCCCACGCGCGAGCTCGCGCAGCAGGTCTCCGAGGCGCTCACCCCGTACGCCGAGGCGCTGCGGCTGCGGCTGGCGACCGTCGTGGGCGGGATCTCCCTCGGGCGTCAGGCCGCCGCGCTGCGCGACGGCGCCGAGGTCGTCGTCGCGACGCCCGGCCGCCTGCACGACCTCATCGGCCGTAAGGACTGCCGGCTCGGCCGTGTGCGCATCACGGTCCTGGACGAGGCCGACCAGATGTGCGACATGGGGTTCCTGCCGCAGGTCACCGAGATCCTGGACCAGGTGCGCCCCGACGGACAGCGCATGCTGTTCTCCGCCACCCTCGACGGCGACGTCGACCAGCTGGTGCGCACCTATCTGCACGACCCGGCGGTCCACTCCGTCGACCCGTCCTCCGCCGGGGGCACCGCGATCGAGCACCACGTCCTCGTGGTGCACGGCCCGGACCGGTACGCCGTGACCACGGAGATCGCCGCCCGGGACGGCCGCGTCCTGCTGTTCCTCGACACCAAGCACGGCGTCGACCAGCTCACCCGGCACCTGCGCGCCCACGGCGTGGCCGCCGCCGGGCTGCACAGCGGCAAGGCACAGCCGCAGCGCACCCGGACCCTCGCCCAGTTCAAGAGCGGCGAGGTCACCGCGCTGGTCGCCACGAACGTCGCCGCGCGCGGCCTGCACGTCGACGACCTGGAGCTGGTCGTCAACGTCGACCCCGCGACCGACCCCAAGGACTATCTGCACCGTGCGGGCCGCACGGCCCGGGCCGGCCGCTCCGGCACCGTCGTGACCCTCGTCGTGTCCGGCGGGCGCCGGGAGGCGGCACAGGTCCTCGCGGACGCCGGTGTCGCCGCGCGGACCACCAAGGTGCGCTCGGGCGAGGCGGAGCTGAGCCGGATCACCGGTGCCCGGACCCCCTCCGGCACGCCGCTCGACGGCACGCCCGCCGGGACCCGCGCCAAGAACCACAACGAACCGTTCCGCGGTCTCGGCAGCACCAAGGGCGGCTCCGGTGCCTCCGGCGGCCGGCCGTCCCGCAGGGGCAGCGAGGCCCGCAAGCTCGCGGAGGCCCGCAAGGCCGCCCGCGTGCGCCGCGGAAAGTGACCTCCCGGCTCAAGAGGCCGTGTCGGCCTGAGCCGTGTCCGCGTCCCGCCCCGGGGAGCGGAGCACCAGGAGGGTGATCTCGCTGGGTGCGAAGACACGGAACGGCGGGCCCCAGAAGCCGGTGCCGCGGCTCGTGTAGAGGAGCGTGCGCGTGCCGTGCCGGCTGAGGCCGGCCAGTGCGGGCTGGTCGAGGCGGACCAGATGGTGGAAGGGCCAGATCTGGCCGCCGTGGGTGTGTCCGGAGAGCTGGAGATCGACTCCGCCGGCCGCCGCCCGGTCGACGAACTTCGGCTGGTGGGCCAGGAGCAGCACCGGGAGCCCGGGGTCGGCGCCCTGGAGCGCGTCCTCGAGGCGGGCGCCGTGGCCGGCCAGGCCGGAGGACTCGGCGGTCACGTCGTCCACGCCCGCGACGACGAGGGTGTCGCCGCCGCGCTCCAGGAGCACGTGACGATTGCGCAGCGGCTCCCAGCCCAGCTCGTCCATCAGGTCGACCCAGCCCTGCGCCTGGCTGTAGTACTCGTGGTTGCCGGTCACGTAGACGCGCGCGTGGACCGCCCGCACGGTGCCCAGCGGGGCCGCCTGGGCGCGACGGCGTTCGGCCGTGCCGTCCGCGATGTCGCCGGTGTGGCAGACGAGATCGGCCTCCAGGGTGTTCACGGTGTCGCAGACCCGGGCCGACCAGCGGGCACGGTCCAGCGGACCGTAGTGCGTGTCGGTGATGAGCGCGACGCGGGTGCCGTCCAACCCGGCGCCCAGGCGCGGGAGTTCCACGTCGAGCGTGCGGACCCGCGGCACCCTGCGGGCCTCGGTGTACCCCCAGACCAGCAGCACGGCGGACACGCCGAGGATCGCCCACGCGGTGATCCGGGCCCGGTCCTGGCCGTCGCCGACGCCCGCCACCACCAGCACGAGCCGCAGCAGCACGCCGAGCAGGACGGACCAAGTGAACAGGACCCAGACCGAGCCGAGCAGCGTGTCACCGACGACGGCCGCACGGTCCTGCTGCCGACGGCCGTGGCCGCGCATCATCGCGAGCGGCATGCCGGTCAGGCCGAGGACGCCGAGCACGGTGCCGGTGACCGTGACGGGCACCGGCCACTCCTGGCCGCCGTACAGCAGCACCCAGCTGGGCACGGCCCAGAGCAGGACCGGCGCGACGAGCGGGAGGTAGCGCATGAGGCGGCGCACGAGGCCCGGCCGCTCCGCGGGTGCCTCGCCGTCGGCCGGACGTGTCTCGCTGGTGTCGGTCACGCTTCCCCTCCCACGACGGCCGGGCTGCCGTCGGGCGCACTGTATCCGGTCGCCACGGAACCGGCCGGAGGGGAGGCCCGTGTGCCCGCGGCGCGAATCGGCCACGGGCACACGGGCACACGGGGACAGCGGCACACGGGGAGGAGCGCGGCCTAGAAGAACCCGAGCTTCTTCGGCGAGTAGCTCTGGAGGATGTTCTTCGTCTGCTGGTAGTGGTCCAGCATCATCTTGTGCGTCTCGCGGCCGATCCCGGACTGCTTGTAGCCGCCGAACGCCGCGTGCGCCGGGTAGGCGTGGTAGCAGTTCGTCCAGACGCGGCCGGCCTGGATGGCGCGGCCCGCGCGGTACGCCGTGTTGGTGTCGCGGGTCCACACGCCCGCACCCAGGCCGTACAGCGTGTCGTTGGCGATCTTGATGGCGTCGTCGAAGTCGGCGAAGGACGCGACCGAGACGACCGGTCCGAAGATCTCCTCCTGGAAGATACGCATCCGGTTGGAGCCCTCGAAGATCGTCGGCTGTACGTAGTAGCCGCCCGCCAGTTCGCCGTCGTACTCGATGCGCTGACCGCCCGTCAGGACCTTGGCGCCCTCCTGCTGGCCGATGTCCAGGTAGGAGAGGATCTTCTGGAGCTGGTCGTTGGAGGCCTGTGCGCCGATCATCGTGTCCGTGTCCAGCGGGTGGCCCGGCTTGATGGCCTCGGTGCGGGCGACCGCGGCGTCGATGAACTCGCTGTAGTGGCCCTGCTGCACCAGCGCGCGCGACGGACACGTGCACACCTCGCCCTGGTTGAGGGCGAACATGGTGAAGCCCTCGAGGGCCTTGTCGCGGAAGTCGTCGTCCCGCGCCCACACGTCGTCGAAGAAGATGTTGGGCGACTTCCCGCCCAGCTCCAGCGTGACCGGCTTGATGTTCTCCGAGGCGTACTGCATGATCAGCCGCCCCGTGGTGGTCTCACCCGTGAAGGCGACCTTCGCGACGCGCGGGCTGGACGCGAGCGGCTTGCCGGCCTCGACGCCGAAGCCGTTCACGATGTTGACCACGCCCGGCGGCAGCAGGTCCGCGATCAGCGACATCCACACGTGGATCGACGCCGGGGTCTGCTCGGCCGGCTTGATGACCACCGCGTTGCCCGCGGCCAGCGCGGGCGCCAGCTTCCAGGTGGCCATCAGGATCGGGAAGTTCCACGGGATGATCTGCGCGACGACGCCGAGCGGCTCGTGGAAGTGGTACGCGACGGTGTCGTCGTCGATCTCGGAGAGCGAGCCCTCCTGGGCCCGGATCGCGCCCGCGAAGTAGCGGAAGTGGTCGATGGCCAGCGGGATGTCGGCGGCCAGCGTCTCGCGGACCGGCTTGCCGTTCTCCCAGCTCTCGGCGACGGCGAGGAGTTCGAGGTTCTGCTCCATGCGGTCGGCGATCTTCAGCAGGACGTCGCCGCGGGCGCCCGGCGCGGTGCGGCCCCAGGCGGGTGCCGCCGCGTGTGCCGCGTCGAGGGCTCGCTCCACGTCCTCCGCGGTGCCCCGGGCGACCTCGGTGAACGGCTGCCCGTTCACCGGGCTCGGGTTCTCGAAGTACTGCCCGCGGGCCGGCGGTACGTACTCCCCGCCGATCCAGTGGTCGTACCGGGGCCGGTAGGAGACGACGGAGCCCTCGGTGCCGGGAGCCGCGTATCGGGTCATGGGATGCCTCCTGTGCGCGCTGCTGCCGTCCGCCGGACGGCCGGGTCGCCCCGGAGGCTAGAGGCGCGGACGTTGCAGCTACGTTGCGTACGGCCCCGCGCCCTGCTCCGCGTCGAGCGCGGCCAGCCGGGCGAGCACGGGCGGGGCGGGCCGGGCCGCGGCGAGCGCCCGCCACACCTCCAGGTCGTCCTCGCCCCACGGCGCGTGCGCCCAGTCGGCGAGCAGGTCCGGGTCGCCGCGCGCGATGAGCGCCGCCCGCAGCCCGTCGGCGAGCCGCCGCCTGATCCGGGCCACCGCCGGTGCCTGCGACAGCGGCAGCAGCGGACCGCAGTACGCGGCCGCGGCGGCCGTCACCGCGCCCGACTCCAGCCGCCGCTCCACGACCGACAGGTCGGACTCCACCGGCACGGCGAGCCGGTACGGCCGGGACTCGAGCACTCCGGGGCCCAGCACCCGGCGCAGGCGCGCGAGTTCGGCCCGCAGCGTCACCGGGGTCACCGACTCGTCCTCGTACAGGCAGCACAGCAGCTCGTCACCGGTGAGGCCCTCCGGGTGGCGGGCCAGCAGCACCAGGAGCTCGCTGTGCCGGCGGCCGAGCCGCATCTTGTGGCCCGACGGCGTGAA
>NZ_WWIA01000052.1 GCF_009870065.1 Streptomyces sp. SID5785
CCGCCCGGCCCCGGCCGAGGGGCTCGCCCTGGGCGAGGACGGTCTGGATCGCCTCGACGAGCTCGCCGCGCCCGGGGGCGGGCAGGGCACGCAGGGCGGCGAGGTCACCGGCGACCCGGGTCACCTCGCGCGCGTCGGCGGGCCCGCTGGGGTGGCCCTGTGCGCGCAGCCGGGCGCTGACCTCCACGGCGGAACGCAGCACGGCCTCGCGCAGCGCGGTCGGGTCACCGGCCGCGTCCAGGACCCGGTGCTGCCACTCCGGGTCCCTGATGCCCGCGGGGTAGCCGGAGCGGGCGTCGAGCAGCGGATACGTGTACGGGACGAGGCTGACGGTGCAGTCGGGCCCGGCGGGCGGCGGTGCGGGCACGACCGGGTCGGGTCCGTCGGCGGCCAGGGCGGCGCCGGTGAGGGCGGCGGCGTGGAAGGAGCCGATGACGGCCGCGGCGCGGCGCCCGCCGCGGCCGGCGGCGCGCAGCCGGGAGCGCATCCAGGCCTCGCGGGCCAGGTCGAGCGGGTCGACGCCCGGGCCGTCGGCCGCGTCCTTGCGCAGTGCCCAGCCGGTCAGCAGGGCCGCCCGGCGCAGCTCTTCCGGGGTGGCGCCGGGGGCGGGGGCCTCGACGAGCCGGTCCCACAGGTCGTCGCCGTCCCGGCCGGTGAGCCGGTCGCGCAGGGCCGCCCCCAGTCCGGGCTCCGAGCCGTCCCCGCCGCCGGAGCCGCGCGGCTCCCGCCAGGACCGGTCGGCGAGCGGCAGGTCGCAGGCGACGACGGGCACACCGGCGTCCCTGGCCCAGCGCAGCGCGGCCAGTTCGGGCGAGAAGTCGGCGAACGGGTAGAACGCGGGCCCGCGTGCGGGCGCGTCCGCTGCGGCCTCCGGGTCAGGGCCGGGGACCGCCGCGAGGGCGACCGGTGCGACGGTCCGCTCGTCGGCCAGCCAGCCCAGGAACTCCTGGGTCTCCGCGGGCAGTTCGACGAGCAGCACGTCGGGCCGGGCCACGTCGAGCAGCGCGGGCACGGCGGCCGCGAGCGACGGCGCGTGGTGCCGGACGCCGATCAGGTACGGGCCGTCGGGCGCGGTGAGCGCCGCCACGGCCTCGTCCGGGCCCCCGGGCAGTGGCGGGGTCGTCATGGCGGGTCAGGCCTCCAGCGCCGGTCGCAGGTCCCACAGGGTGCGCCAGGTGGCGGAGCCCTCCTCGGCGCGGCGGCGCACGGCCCCGTCCCAGTAGCCGAGCAGCCGGGCCGCGTCCGCGGGGTCGTCCTTGCGCACGACGCCGGTGAGGTGGCCGGGCAGCAGCGCGAGGGGGTCCCGGTCGCCGGGGAAGTAGGCGGCCGCCAGGCCCAGCGCCGTGGCCACCGAGACGGCCTCGGCCGTGCTCATGACGGTCGAGGGCCGCTCGATCTCCCAGCCCTCGGCGGAACGCCCGCTGCGCAGCTCGCGGAAGGCGGTGACGAGGATGTCGAGCACCGTGTCGTCGAGCCGGTAGGCGGCGCCGGAGCGCTCGACCGCGGCCTTCGACTGGCTGCGCACCAGGGCCAGTTCGGCGTCGAAGTCGCCGATGGGGCCGACCGTCTCGAAGTTGAACCGGCGCTTGAGGGCGGCGGACATCTCGGAGACGCCCTTGTCGCGCAGGTTGGCCGTCGCGATCACGTTGAACCCGGGGGCCGCGTGGGCCTGGGCGGCCTCCGTGCCGGCGAGCTCGGGCACGGCGACACGGCGCTCGGACAGCAGCGAGATCAGCGCGTCCTGCACCTCGGGCAGGCAGCGGGTGACCTCCTCGACGCGGGCGATCGCGCCGCGCCGCATCGCGGTGAGCACCGGCGAGGGCACGAGCGCCTGCGGGCTGGGGCCCTGGGCGAGCAGCAGCGCGTAGTTCCACCCGTACTTGAGCTGGTCCTCGGTGGTGCCCGCGGTGCCTTGGACGGTGAGGGCGCTGGTTCCGCTGACGGCGGCCGCAAGGAGCTCGGACAGCATGGACTTGGCGGTGCCGGGCTCGCCGACGAGCAGCAGTCCGCGCTCGCCCGCGAGGGTCACGACGCAGCGCTCGACGAGTGCGCGCTCGCCGACGAACTTGCGGGTGATGGTCGTGCGCCGTGGCGTCCCCTCCGGCGCGGCCGTGCCCTCGGGCAGGCTGAGCGGCCGGTCACTGCCCATGACGAAGGTGACGACCGCGCGCGGGGTGAGGGCCCAGCCGGGCGGCCGGGGTCCCGCATCGTGTGCGGCGAGGAAGGCCAGCTCCTGGGCGTGGAGTTCCTCGGGCGGCACGATCTGCCGGGCCGGTGCGGTGGCTGCCGGGTCCGTCTCGGTGGTGGTCATGGTCGCGTCCTTCTCGCTCTTCTCGCTCTGTTCGTCCGTGTCACGCGGCTCGTCCGTGTCACGGGGCTCGTCCGTGTCACGCGGCGCGCGCCGGCCGGGCCGGCCGGTGGTGCCGTGCGCGCCCGGTGCGCCCGCGGCGGCACCGGGGCCCTGCTCAGGCACGCCTGCGCCCCTTGCGGGTGGCGCGGGTGGTCAGCTCCTCGTACGCCGGGACGTCGCCGTCGCACACCCGTCGCCAGGCGCGGGCGAACAGCTCGGGGACGGGCATCAGCGGCACCGCGCGGCCCGCCGCCGGGACGTCGTACAGGCCGCTCTTCCAGCCCTCGACGGGCAGTGCCGGGCTCTTGAGGGCGAGCCAGCCGCCGGGCAGGAACAGGCTCCGTCCTGCCCGGCTGCGCTTGGCCTCGACCACCAGGTCGGTCGCGGCCAGCTCGGCGCGGGCCTTCTTGAGGCGGGCGGGCTTCCAGCCGGTCCAGCGCGCCACGTTGCGATCGGTCGGGTCGGGCAGGGCGAGCAGCTGGAGGTACAGCACGGCGGCGTCGGCGCCGATGCCGTGGGTCGCGGCGACCTCGTCGACGAGCGTGGGCACGCTGAGCGCCGGGTCCTGCGCGAACCCCTCGAAGCCGCCGTCCGCGGCGAGGGCCCGGGCGAGGTCGTCGCCGAACACGGCCGCGATCCGGCGCAGGGCGCTGCCCGCGCCGGTCCGTGCGAAGCCCTCGACGAGGCCGATCGCCGGGTCGTCGGGTCCGGTGAGCCCGGCGGGCCGCAGCAGCGTCATCTCCTGGTCCCCGTACCAGGGGTGGAGCACGAAGGCGCTGCCGACCCGGGTCGTCCCGTCCGCCCCGGCGCCGCCCGTCTCGGGCAGCCCGTGCGCGGTGCGCAGCCGGGCCGCGGTGGCGGCGCGGCCCTCGGCGGCCCAGGAGAGACCGCAGTCGAGCAGCAGTCCGGGGTCGGAGAGCCGCTCGCGCAGCGCGGCGAGCCCCTCGGGCAGGCGGGCGCGCAGCGGGTGCCCGTACGGCAGTCCGTAGGCGAGAGCGGCGAGGCCGACGACGGCGCCGGTGACGCTCTCGCGGCCGGGCAGGGCGGCCGGGTCGTCGGCCACCACTCGGCCGTTGTCGTCGAGGCGCTGGGTGGTGGTGCGGGTCAGCCAGGCGTGGCGGGCGGGGTTGAGGACGGCCTCGGTGCCGGAGAGGTCGCCCACGACCGCGACGTGGTCCAGGTCCTCGGGCAGCCGCACCAGGGTGCCGAACCGCTCGGTCCAGGCCGCACACGCGGCGGCCACGTCGAGTCCCGAGGTCCCCAGGGTGTCGAGGTCCTCGGGCAGGAGGGCGGCGGCCACCGCGAACCGCTCGTCGAGGGGCAGGGCGGTCAACCGCACCTCACCGGCCTCGATCTGGGTGCGGGTGAGGCCGGTCAGCTCGCGGACCTCGGCCATGTCCTCGGTGGTGTGCGTGCCGGAGGGCCTGCCGGTGAACAGCAGGGCGGCCTGGGCGGGGCCGCAGCCGGGTACGGCGGCGAGGGCGGCGACGGCATCGGGGTCCCAGGCCGCCGGAC
>NZ_WWIA01000505.1 GCF_009870065.1 Streptomyces sp. SID5785
CGCGGGGAACTGCGCGAGAAGCCCCACCGGGCCGCACCCGGCGACGGACGGGGTCAGGCCGGGTGCAGGCCCGGGTTGCCTACCGGGATCACGAAGGACGCCGCCGTCGTGAGCGGAGCGCCCGGCACGGTCACCGCGGAGACCGTCTTGAAGTCGGCCCGCGCCTCCCGCCGCCCGAGCTCCACCGTGGCGTACCCCCGCAGCCCGTCGTAGTGCTTCATGTGCGGGTTGCGGGCCAGGTACCCGGCCCAGTTGGCGGGCCGCGCCGAGCCGTCCTTGCCGCTGGTGACGGACGTCGTGACGATCTCCGTGCCGACGGTCCGCGACCCCGCGTCGTCGAAGTCCCGCTTGATGTCCATCGCGTAGGACACGTGGACGTCGCCGGTGAGCACCATCAGGTTCTCGACGCGCGCCGCGTCCGCCCCCCGGAGGATCCGCTCGCGGGAGGCGGGGTAGCCGTCCCAGGAGTCCATGGAGAGCGTGACGTCGCCCTCGGCGGGGTTGTTGCGGCGGGAGAAGGTGACCTGCTGGGGCACGACGTTCCACAGGGCGCGGGAGCGGCGCCAGCCGTCGGTGAGCCAGCGCTCCTGGGTGCGGCCGGGCAGCGTCTGGGAGGCGGCCTCGGACGCGGGCGTCGGCGCCTTCCAGCCGTCGCCGTTGGCCTGGTCGGTGCGGTACTGGCGGGTGTCGAGGATGTCGAACTGGGCGAGCCGGCCCCAGTGCAGACGCCGGTAGAGCCGCATGTCGGGGCCGTCGGGCAGCTGGGGGCGGCGCAGCGGCTGGTTCTCCCAGTAGGCGCGGTACGCGGAGGCGCGGCGCAGCAGGAACTCCTCGGGCGGGACGCTGTTCTCGGGGGTGTCGCCCGCGTAGTTGTTCTCGGTCTCGTGGTCGTCCCAGGTGACGACGAAGGGGTGCGCGGCGTGCGCGGCCCGCAGGTCGGGGTCGCTCTTGTAGAGGGCGTAGCGCAGCGTGTAGTCGTCCAGCGTCATGGTCTCGCGGGCGAACACGTCGGGCAGGACGCGGTCGGTGTACTTGCGGGCGCCGCCCGCGGAGTCGACGGCGTACTCGTAGAGGTAGTCGCCGAGGTGGAAGACGACGTCGACGTCGTCCTGGGCGAGGTGGCGGTACGCGGTGAAGTAGCCGTCGTGGTAGGCCTGGCAGGAGACCGCGGCGAGGGTGAGGCCGGCGGCTGCGCTCGACTCGGCGGGCGCGGTGCGGGTGCGGCCGGTCTCGCTGACCCAGTCGCCGACGCGGAAGCGGTAGTAGTAGACGCGGCCCGGCGCCAGGTGGCCGACCTCGACGTGCACGGCGTGGTGGAACTCGGGGTGCGCGGTGGCCGTACCGCGTCTGACGGCGCGCCGGAAGCGCTCGTCGTCGGCGAGTTCCCAGCGGACCTGGACCCGCTCGGCGGGCAGTCCGCCGCCCGTCTCGAACGGGGCGGGGGCGAGCCGCGTCCACAGGAGCACGGAGCCCGGCTGCGGGTCGCCGGAGGCGACGCCCAGGGTGAACGGGTTGTCGGTGATCCTGCGGGCGTCGAGTTCGGCGGCGGCCGCGGTGCCGGCCGCCGGGAGGTTCACGGCGAAGGCGAGCGCGGCGGCGGCGCCGGTGACCGTGAGGAACCGGCGGCGGCCCAAGTGCTGGGCGGCGGCGCGGAGTTCGGGTGCGTGCTGCGGTACGGATGACATGGAGCCCTCCCCTGGCTGCTGCTGTCGTCACTGCGGTGGCTGACGCCAGGGAAGATTCGAGTGGCCCGGGACGACGCGGCCCTGTCGCGCACACAACAACCACATGTCGGATGGATGATGTCCGCGTGGCGGTACGCCCGTACGCTGCGGCCCCATGGACGAACAGCACCTCACCGCGCCGCGGACCGCCCTGGTCACCGGCGCCGGGTCCGGCATCGGCCGGGCCGTCGCCCTGGAACTGCTGCGCGCGGGCTGGCGGGTGGCCCTCGCGGGGCGCCGCGTGGAGACCCTGGAGGAGACCGCGGCGCTCGCCCCCGGCGCCGCGTCCCTGCCGGTCCGCACGGATGTGTCGGACCCGGACGACGTGGCCGCGCTCTTCGCCGCCGTGCGCGAGCGCTACGGCCGGCTCGACCTGCTCTTCAACAACGCGGGCACCTTCGGGCCGGGCGGCGTGCCCGTCGAGGAGCTGGCGTACGACGCGTGGCGGCACGTCGTCGACACGAATCTGAACGGCGCGTTCCTGTGCGCGCAGGCCGCGTTCCGGCAGATGAAGGAGCAGGCCCCGCAGGGCGGCCGGATCATCAACAACGGGTCGATCTCGGCGCACGCGCCCCGGCCGCACTCGATCGCGTACACGACGACGAAGCACGCGCTGACCGGGCTCACCAAGTCACTGTCCCTGGACGGGCGTGCCTACCGGATCGCGTGCGGGCAGATCGACATCGGCAACGCGGCGACGGACATGACCGAGCGCATGCAGTCCGGCATCCTCCAGGCGAACGGCACGCTGGCCGCCGAGCCCGTCATGGACGTCGCGGACGTGGCCCGCACGGTCCGGCACATGGCGGAGCTCCCGCTCGACGCCAACATCCAGTCGGCCACCATCCTGGCCACGGCCATGCCGTACGTCGGCCGGGGATGAACCCGCACGCTGTGCGGTGATGCCCCCCCCTGAGGTACTTGGTGCCCCCTGAGGTACTTGGTGCCCCCCTTGGGGTCCTGCGGCCGGATCAGGCCTGACCGGTCTCGAAGCGGGTGACCTTCCCGTCGGCCACGTCGAATCGCCACGCGGTCCGCATCTCGCCCCACGTGTCGTTGCGGTACCGGGCGACGAGGGCGCGGCCCTGTGCGGTCTCCTTCTCGATCTCCATGTGGCCGTGGGAGTCGAAGATCTCCCGGGCCGTCCAGTCGTCGAGGTCCCGCTCGCTGCCGTCGTCGGCCATGGTCGCGCCGGGCGCGAGCGCGGCCCGGAAGGCGTCCTGGTCGTGGGCGTTGAGCGCGGTGACGAAGGCACGGACCGCGGGGTCGCTGAGCTTGGCTGTCTGGATGGGCATGCGCCCAGGCTGGCACCGGCCCCGGGGTGCCGCCACCGGGGCCGCCACCCGAACGGGCCCGTGCGTGAGGTGCGGGCCGGGCCGCTGCCGGACGGTGGAGACATGATCTGCACTCGCTCACGCCCCTCGACCGTCCTCTGTCCCGGCCGCCGCGACCTGGGCCTGCTCGCGCTGCGCGTGGGCACCGGGGCGGTGCTCGCCGCGCACGGCGCGCAGAAACTGCTCGGCTGGTTCGGCGGCGGCGGGCTGTCCGCCACCACCGCCGCCATGGAGTCCATGGGATACGCCCCGCCGAAGGCCAGCGCCCTCGCGGCGGGGCTCGGCGAGGCGGGCGGCGGCGCCCTGCTCGCCCTCGGCCTCGCGACCCCGGTGGCCGGCGCGGCCG
>NZ_WWIA01000506.1 GCF_009870065.1 Streptomyces sp. SID5785
TCCTTGGAGTCCCAGGCCATCCCGCCACCGGCGTGGCAGCAACTGTGCACCTGCACGGGCCACTTCAGCAGGACCTTCTCGCTGGCCAGGTCCAGCTTGTTCGTCGTCAGGTCCATCGTGAAGCGCGAGACCCGGCGTTCGGCCAGCTGCTTGTCGCGGTCGAGCTGCGAGTGCGGGGTGTAGTGCAGGTACACCCACCCGTTCTCCTCGAACTTCGGGTCCAGCTCGATGCCGAGCAGCCCCTCCTCGACCTTGACCAGCTCGTCGCCGCCGCCCTTGTTGCCGAAGACGGTCAGCTCGCCGGCGAGGGTGACCTTCTTGGTCTTCGGGTCGTAGACGTGGATCTGGCCCTTGCCCTTGCCGACGTCCGGGTCGTTCCAGTCCGTGACGACCGGCTGGGAGGCGTCCGCACCGCCGCGCCCGATGTACAGGACGCGCCCGTCGGGGGCCGTGACGAGCCCGTGCGGCTCGCCGATCTGGTCGTTCTGGCCCGCCTGGTTCGGCTGGGTCAGCCGCTCGGCCTTGTAGTTGGAGTTGATCGCGGCCTTGCAGTCGGCACGCACGATGCGGGACGTCCACAGGAGCGCGCCGCGCAGGTGGTCCCGGAAGTCGGCCTCGTCGTAGGAGGAGGCCGTGCCGCCCATCCCGGTGTAGAAGGACCGGCCGCCGTCGTAGTCGCGGCACCAGGACACCGGGTGGTCCGCTCCGTTGGCGCTCTCGCCGGGCTTGTACGTCGACTCGCGCACCCGGGCCACCGTGTGCACGTCGCCGGACGGGTTCTTCTCCCAGTTCAGCCACTGGTCCGGGCGCTTCCACTGGACCGGCAGGTCCTTGGTCGCCGGGTTCTGCCGGTCGCCCACCTCGACGGTCGCGCGCTGCACGCCCGTCGGTGAGGACGCCGCCGGACGGGCACCGATCAGCCCGGTGAACCAGTCGGAGTACGGCTCGGCCCGGGCCGCGTCGTGGACGCCGACGAAGCCGCCGCCCGCCTCCATGTAGCTCTCGAGGCCCGCTTCCTGGTCGGGGTCGAGGACGTCCCCGCCGCCGGTCAGGAAGACCACGGAGTTGAACCGGCTCAGCTTGGTGGCGTTGGTGAAGACGGAGGCGTCGTCGGTCGCCACGATCTTGAACCGCTGTCCGGCGGGCCCGGACCGGCCGATCTTCTCGATCGCCGCGATGCCCGCGTTCACGGTCGGCGACTCGTCGCCGCCGGCCGCGGACCCGTAGTACACGAGGACCCGCACATTGGCGCCGCCGGGCGGCGACTGGATGGACATCGTTGTCAGGCGCCCATTTCCGGGGTCCGGGTAGGCGCTGGCCGCGGGACTGCCGAGCAACCCCGCGGCCAGGGCCGTTCCGGCGATCCCGACGGCCCACACCCGGGCGCGTCTGCTTCTTCCGGCGCTGAACTCTCGTACGGGCAACGGCTTTTGATGCGGTATCCGCCGCATGTGTTCACCCACCCCTCATCGGACACAGCAACAGCGCGGTGAAAGCTAGACCTCTTTTCGCGGTTCGCCAATAGCTATGACCGCAATGACACGAACTTTGTCCTGAGTGTGGAAAAACGAAGATCAGCTGGCTACGGTGCCTCACGCCACGTGAAAACCCGTACGAGGGTGGGGAGTTGTCCGTGACGGAACGCGACGAGACGAGCCGCGACGAACTGAGGCAGGACGAGGGCCGGGCGAGCGAGCGGGACAGACGCGCGCTCAGCCGCCGGATGCTCATCGGTGGCGCGGTCGCCGCCACGGCCGGGGTGACATCGTTGTCCCTCGCGGCGGCGGCCACCCCCGCGGCCGGCGCCGACACCCCGCCGCGCACCGCCCCCGCGGGCGGCGATGTCCGGCGCATCAAGATGTACGCCGAGAAGCTCGCCGACGGACAGCTCGGCTACGGCCTCGAGAAGGGCAAGGCGTCGATCCCCGGCCCGCTGATCGAGCTCAACGAGGGCGACACCCTGCACATCGAGTTCGAGAACCTGACGGACGTGGACGCCAGCCTGCACGTGCACGGCATGGACTACGAGATCTCCAGCGACGGCACCCGGATGAACCGCAGCCACGTCGAGCCCGGCGGCACCCGTACCTACACCTGGCGCACGCACGCCCCGGGCCGCCGCAAGGACGGCACCTGGCGCCCCGGAACCGCCGGATACTGGCACTACCACGACCACGTCGTCGGCACCGACCACGGCACCGGCGGCATCCGCAAGGGGCTGTACGGGCCGGTGATCGTGCGCCGCAAGGGCGACATCCTGCCGGACCCCGGCAAGACCTTCACGATCGTCTTCAACGACATGACGATCAACAACAAGGCCGCGCACGAGGCACCGAACTTCGAGGCCACGGTGGGCGACCGGGTCGAGATCGTGATGATCACGCACGGCGAGTACTACCACACGTTCCACATGCACGGTCATCGCTGGGCGGACAACCGCACCGGCATGCTCACCGGCCCCGACGACCCCAGCCAGGTCCTGGACAACAAGATCTGCGGCCCCGCCGACTCCTTCGGCTTCCAGTTCGTCGCGGGCGAGGGCGTCGGCGCCGGCGCCTGGATGTACCACTGCCACGTCCAGAGCCACTCCGACATGGGCATGGCCGGTCTGTTCCTGGTCAAGAAGGCGGACGGCTCGATCCCGGAGTACGACCCGCCGCACCACTGACGGCGGGCCGCGCCCGGCTCACACGTCCGCGGCCCGGAACGTCACGCGTCCGCCGACGGCCGTCAACCGCACCGGCACGTCCGGCAGTTCCAGCGCGTCCACCTCGGTGGGGTCCGCCGCGAACACCGAGAGGTCCGCGCGGAAGCCGGGCGCGATCCGTCCGGCGACGCGCTCGTCCCCGGCCGCGTGGGCCGCGTTGACCGTCATCGCCCGCAGCGCCTCGGCGCCGGTCAGTGCCTGCCCGGGGCCGTGCGGCGGCAGCGTCAGGTCGCGGCTCGGGCGGCGGTGCCGGGCGCCGGCCAGCACGCCGAGCGGCGGGTACGGCGCGATGGGCCAGTCCGAGCCGAGTACCACGCGCGCCCCGGCGTCCCACAGGTCACGGCAGCGCCAGGCCCGTGCGGCCCGCTCCTCGCCGAGCCGCCGCGACCAGTTGTCGGTGTGGTCGGCGCGGGTGAAGTCGCAGCAGTGCGTGGGCTGCATCGAGGCCACGACGTCCAGCTCGGCGAAGCGGCGCACCGTGTCGTCGGGCACCGTCTCGATGTGCTCCACCCGGTGCCGCACACCACCCGGGGCCCCGGCCCGTGCCTTCGCGACCGCGTCGAGGACATGGCGCACCGCCGCGTCCCCGATCGCGTGCGTCGCCGTGGGCACACCGGCCCGGTGCAGCGTCCCGATCACCTCGGTGTACGCCGCCGGGTCGGGCCAGAAGGCGTGCGTGGACTCGCCGTGGCAGTCGGGGCGTTCCAGCCACGCGGTGCCGTTGTCCACCGTGCCGTCCATGAACAGCTTGACGCCCGCGGTGCGCCACAACGCCCCGCCGCTGCCCTGGAGTTCGATCAGTGCGCGGACCGCGTCGGCGTCCGCGCCCGGCTGGCACCAGGGTGCGAGCCGCAGCCTGAGCGGGAGTTCGCCGGCCTCGTCCAGCGCGGCGATCAGCGCGGTGCTGTCCTCGTCCGCCTCCATCGCGTGTCCGCCGGTGAGCCCGGCGGCGGCCATCGCGCGCAGCACCTCGGCGAGCCGGTCGCGCCGTTCGGCGCGGGTGGGCTGCGGGGCGGCCGCGAACACCGGCTCGCTCGCGGCGTCCTCCAGGAGCAGCCCGGTCGGGCGGCCTTCGGCGTCGCAGACGATCTCGGCCGCCTGGTCGAAGGAGCGCGGGCCGTCGATCCCGGCGCGCTCCAGTGCGAGGGGGCTCGCGAGCACCGAGTGACCGTCGAAGAGCTGGAGCACGGCGGGCACGCCGTCGAGCACCGGGGCGAGGGCGGCCGCGGCGACCGGGCGGTCGCCGAACACGTTGGGATCCAGACCCCAGGCGTGCAGCCAGGCCCCGGGGGCGAGCCGGCGCCGCTGCGCGGCCAGGGCCTCCCGCACCGCGTCGAGCCCGGTGCAGCCGGACAGGTCGAGGCCGCGGGTGAGTTCGGCGCCGGAGGCCGGGTGCAGATGGCCGTCGACCAGACCCGGCGTCACGACGGCGCCCTTCAGGTCGATGACGGTGGTGTCGGGCCCGGCGAGCGAGCGGATCGCACGGTCGTCGCCGAGGGCACTGATGACGCCGTCGGGGGTCGCGGCGAGGGCCGAGAAGGGCAGGCGGCCCCGGACCGGGTCGAGCAGTCGGGCGCCGAGAAGGACGAGCTGGGGTTGCACGGTGCGGTACTCCGGGTGCGGGTGCGGGCAGGGGAGAGGTCGGGTCGCGCCGGGTGACGGGCGGCGCGCGGCGGCCTCGTACGGGCGTGGCGCGGGGGTCACAAGGGGGCCAGTGCGCCCGGCGCGAGGCCGAGTTCGCGCTCGGCCAGGCTGATCGCCATCCGGCGCACGGCGGGCGGCAGCGCCTCGTGCTCGGCGCCCGCGTCGGCGCCGAGACCGTCGAGGACGACGAGGATCATCTGGGCCGTCACCACCGGGTCCGGTGTGCGGAACGCGCCCTGCTCCACCCCGTCCGCGAGCAGCGCGGACAGCCGCTCGCGCCAGGAGGCCTCCTGGTCCGCGACGCGGCCGGCCAGGGCGGGCCGGTGCCGGGCGAGGTGGCGGGCGTTGATCCACAGCCGGCTGATGTCGTTCCACGCGGGCCCGCTGGTGAGAGCGAAGAAGTCCACGAGCCGTGCGGTGGGGTCGTCCTCCGGGTCGGGCGGCGGCAGCAGGGCGTCCAGTTCGCCGCTCGCCGCGTCGCCGAACGCCTCCGCGACGAGGTCCTCGACGGACGGGAAGTAGTGGCTCACGAGGCCCGGCCGGACGTCGAGAGCGTCACCGATCCGGCGGAGGGTGATGCTCTCCAGACCATCGGAAAGCGCAGTCTCAGCAGCTTTCGCAACGATTTCCGCACGTCGCGCGGCCGGAGATTTTCGGATTCGTTTGCGCTCAACGCTTGACGACATGACGGGCACACTATTGAGTGGCCGATCAATAGGCAAGCGGTCGGCGTGACCGCCGGCGAACAGGACCCGGAGGCCCCCATGGCGTCGACGCTCCCCGACAAGTCCCCGGACACCGACGGACGGGCCGCACCCGAGCCGGCCGGGCAGCAGCCCCGGGCGAGCCGCATCGAGGCCCACGGCATCGACCGGATCCCGGACGCGGAGCGGCGCGGCCGCCCCCGCGACCTCTTCCCGGTCTGGGCGGCCACCAACGTCAACTACCTCAGCCTCGTCCTCGGCGGCGCCCTGGTCCTGATGGGCCTGACGGTGTGGCAGGCCCTCGCCGTCCTCTTCGTGGGCAACCTCTTCTGGTGCCTGACCGGCTTCCTCGCCGTCTCCGGGCCCGCCGCCGGCGCACCCAGCGAGGTGATCACCCGCGCCATGTACGGAGTCATCGGCAACCGCGTGAACAACGCGGTCACCGGCTGGCTGGTCTCGGTCTGCTACTTCGCGCTCAACCTGTCCGCCGCCGCGGTCGCCGCCTTCGCCCTCGTCGAGAAGGCGGGAATCCCCGCGACCGTCCCCGTCGAGGTCGTCGTCATCGTGGTCATCGCCGCGCTCACGCTGACCATCAGCGTCTACGGCCACGCCACGATCATGAAGCTCTACGTACCCCTCACCCTCGTCCTCGCGGCCGCCTTCGCCGTCGTGGCCGTCTCGGTGTTCCGGCACGCCGACTTCTCGTACGCCCCCGCGCAGCCGCTGCACGGCACCCGCCTGTGGGCCACCGCCCTCGCCGGGGTCGCCCTGATCGCCTCGGGCCCGCTGTCCTACACCACGAGCGCGGACTTCTCCCGCTACCTGCCGCGGACCGCCTCGCGCACGGCCGTCGCCGGGTGGACCGCGCTCGGCGGCTTCCTGCCCAGCATGGTGGTCTGCTCGCTCGGCGTGTTCGGCGCGACGGTCGTCGACATGAGCGACCCGCAGTCCGGGCTCGAGAAGATCCTGCCCGCCTGGTTCGCCCCCGTCTTCCTGCTCGCGCTCGTCCTCGGCACCATCGCCATCAACGCCCTGACCGCGTACAGCGCGGGGCTCGCCCTGCAGGCCGTCGGGCTGCGCATCCGGCGCTCCGTCAGCGTGCTGTTCGACGGGACGGCGGCGGTCGCGCTCACCCTGTACGGCCTGCTGATCTCGGACTTCCTGGACACGGTCAACAACGTGCTGCAACTGACCGTCGTCCTGCTCGGCCCGAGCATGGCCCTCTACGCCACGGACATCGTCCTGCGCCGCAACCGCTACGACGGCGCCGCCCTCGGCGACGAGTCACGCGGCGGCCCGTTCTGGTTCCGCGGCGGCGTCAACCGCGCCGGCGCCGCCGCCCTGCTCCTGGGGGCCACCGCGTCCGCCCTCTGCGTGGACACCCTCTACACGGGCCCGGTCGCCGCCGCACTCGGCGGACTCGACCTGGCCCTGCCGGCCGGGTTGCTCGTCGCGAGCGGCAGCTACACCCTGCTGGCCCGCAAGGAGCTGCGGGCCGCCGCCCCGTGCGCCTGAGCCGCGCCCTGCTGTGCGAGGGCCCGCGACCACGACCGCGTATGTACGCCCACCCGTGCCCGGGTGTAGACCATCGGTGACACCTCATCAGGTCGACCGTCCGTCGAGGGAGCCGCGTTGAGCAAGGACCGTACGTACGACTACGTCATCGTCGGCGCCGGGTCGGCGGGCTGCGTGCTCGCCGGCCGGCTGTCGGAGGACCCGGGGATCCGGGTGGCGCTCGTCGAGTCGGGCCCCCGGGACCGCAGGAGCGAGATACGCATCCCGGCCGCCTTCCCGAAGCTGTTCCGGACGGAGTACGACTGGGACTACGCCACCTCGCCCCAACCCGCCCTGGACAGCCGGGAGTTGTACTGGCCGCGCGGGCACACCCTCGGCGGCTCCTCGTCGATCAACGCCATGATGTGGGTGCGCGGTCACCGCGACGACTACGACACGTGGGGCGAGACGGCGGGCGAGGAGTGGGGGTACGAGCGGTTCGAGCCCTTCTTCCGCAGGGCGGAGCGGTGGCACGGCCCCGCGCGCGAGGACTCCGTGCACGGCCGGCTCGGACCGCTGCACATCTCGCCGCCGCGCGATCCGAACCCCACCACCGCCGCCTTCCTGGACGCCTGCCGCGCACAGGGGCTCCGCGAGCTCGGCGAGCTGAACCGGCCCGACCACGCGGGCTTCGCGATTACCCCGCTCAACCAGTACCGCGGCCGCCGCTGGAGCGCGGCCGACGGCTACCTGCGGCCCGCCGCGCGGCGGCCCAACCTCGACGTCTACACCGGCGCCCGCGTCACCCGCATCGACTTCGACGGCGTCCGCGCCGCCGGGGTCGTGGCCGACGGGATCGCCCCGGGCGTCCTGCGGGCCGCGCGTGAGGTGATTCTCGCCGCGGGCGCCATCGGCTCCCCGCACCTGCTCCAGCAGGCCGGCATCGGCGACCCGAAGGCCCTCGCCGACGCCGGGATCGAGACCCGGGTCGCCTCGCCCGAGGTCGGCGGCAACCTCCAGGACCACCTGTCCTACGCGGTGACCGTCCGCACCCCGCGCCCCGTCTCGCTGACGGGCGCGGACACCCCGGCGAACATCGCCCGGTTCCTGCTGCGCGGCCGCGGCCCGCTCACCTCGAACATCGGCGAGGCCGTGGCCTTCGTCGCGACCCGGCCGGAACCCACCGCTCCCGACATCGAGTTGGTCTACGCGCCGGTGCCGTTCGTCGAGCACGGGCTCACGCCGCCCGCCGAGCACGGCATCACCGTCGGTGTGGTGCTCCTCCAGCCGCGCAGCCGCGGCCGGATCACGCCGACCGGCGCGGGGGCCGCGGCGCCGCCCCGCATCGATCCCGGCTACCTCGCCGACGGGGAGGACCTGCGCACCCTCGTCGCCGGAGTGCGCCGGGCCGAGGAACTGCTCGCCGACCCGGCGCTGCGGCCCCTGCGGGGCGCCCCGATGGGCGGCTACCCCGGCGTCGTCGACGACGAGGCGCTGACCGCCGCGATCCGGGCCGGCGCCGAGACCCTGTACCACCCGGTCGGCACCTGCCGGATGGGCGCCGACCCGGACGCCGTGACGGACCCGCGGCTGCGGGTGCGCGGCGCCGAGTCCCTGCGCGTCGTGGACGCCTCGGTCATGCCGCGCATCACGCGGGGGCACACGCACGCCCCGACGGTCGCCCTCGCGGAGCGCGCCGTGGAGCTGATCCGCGAGGACGCCCGCCCCTGACAGCGTTGTCAGCCGTCGGTGGTGCGGGGCGGGACGGGTGCGCGCCTACGAGCCGACGCTGACGGTGAACCGGCGCGGGTTGCCGTCGTGGGCCGCGCCGGACA
>NZ_WWIA01000507.1 GCF_009870065.1 Streptomyces sp. SID5785
CCACCAGTCCCTCGGCGCGCAGCAGGCCCAGCGCCTCGCGCACCACGTTGCGGGTCGCGGCGAGCTCCTCCCCGAGGTCGCGCTCGGAGGGCAGCAGCCCCTGGGGGTAGGCGCCGGCCACGATGCGCTGACGCAGGACGTCGGCGACGCGGCGGGCACGGACGGCGCGGGCGGGTGCGGCGCGGGACGGGTTCGTGGCGGGCACAGGGTCTCCTCCTCAAGAGGTGGCGACGGTACCGTGCCGCGTGTTGCGCCGGAGTTACGCCACCCCTTCTGACCTGCACAAACCGCTGACCTGCGACGTCGGCGCAATGAGCGGGGGAAACGCCGGGCACGGCCCCGGGCGCCTCTGCTCCCCCGTGCGCACCCCGGCCACCTCCCCCACCCACGCGATCCGTCGACATCACCCGCACCACGAACACAACTCCCCCTGGCAGCAATCGAGTTGAGGCCCGACAATGGAAGAGCCGCGTTCTGCGCGGCCCGGCTCCGCTGTCCCATCCCCGTGTCAGCGGAGCCGGCCGAGCCCGTTCCGCGCGGGCGGCGTTCGCGCCCCGTGTGAATCACGCGCACGCTCTGGCCCCGCGCGCACGCTCGCGATGGCCTGAATTGCGCGGTCCACTGAGGCCACGCACCGCGCCACACGGCCTCGTGGCGCGGTGCGGGGCCACCGGCCTCCCTCTCACCCGGCGGCCCCCGCGCAGCCCGGGGCGCTGCACGGGCCCGGTTTCCAGCCACCGGAGCCCGCCGGTCCATCCGGCCCCGGGCTCGCGCCGCGCGCGGGGCGAAGCGGAACCTCCCGGGGCAAACCGCCGTTCCCGCTGCTCGACCGGGAGGGGGTGACGTACGGTCAACTCATGGACGGGGCCCAGTGGTTAGCCGCCTGCCATGCGCAGCCCGAGAAGGTGTTCGCGCAGTGGGAGCAGGCGCCGCATCTCGCCCGGCTGCCGGCCGGTCGCCGCTTCGACGCTCTGCGGGTGCACCAGCCGCTCGGGCTGACCGTGCTGTGGGAGCTCGGTGACGACGCGGGGAAGGTGCCGGTCCTGGAGGAACACGCACCGCCGCGCCCGGTGTTCTACATCCTCGCCCAGCCCGGCACGGCCGACGGCCTGCGTCCACCGGACCAGGAGGACGCCCTGTTCCTCGGCGAGGGCGCCGAGCTGACCGTCCCCTCCCCGCACGCCGACGGCATCACCGGCGTGCAGCAGCACTCGTTCATGTGGCGGGTGGCGCCGGACGGCAGCGGACGGCTCGCCACCCCGGACGCCCTCGCCGCGGCCCTGGAGCTGGCGCGGGACACGGACCGCCAGGCGGCCAGGATCCGGGCGGCCCGCTCGGTCTTCTACGGCGCGAAGCACGCGCGCCAGAAGTAGCGCACACCCGTGTGCCCGCGGCCGGACGAGGGGTCCGGCCGCGGGCACACGTCATCGCGGTGGTCGACGGCTCGGGCGCCGCTGTGTGTTCAGTGTGTTCGGCGCTTCGACGGCCGACCGAACCGCAGGCAGACCGCGCCCGCCGCGACACAGGCGGCCGCGATCCCGCCGAGCACGAACAGCCCCTTGTCCCGGCCGGACTCGGCGAGCTCCGGCGGCTTGGGGGGCGTCGTCGCCGGAGGTGTCGTCACCGGCGGCGTCGATGCCGGAGGAGTCGTCACGGGCGGAGTCGTGACCGGAGGAGTCGTCACCGGCGGCGTGGTCTCCGGAGGCGTCGTCACCGGAGGCGTCGTCACCGGAGGGGTCGTCACGGGCGGAGTGGTCACGGGCGGCGTCGTGACCGGAGGGGTCGTCACGGGCGGAGTCGTGACGGGCGGCGTGGTGACCGGCGGAGTCGTCTCCGGAGGAGTGGCCCCCGGCGGAGTCGTCTCCGGCGGCGACGTCGGCGGCGTCTCCTCGCCGTACCCCGAAGGCCCCTCGTCGTCGTACCCCTTCGGCCCCTCGTCCCCGTAGCCCTCGGAACTCCCACCCCCGTAGCCCTCGGGACTCTCGTCCCCGTGGCCCTTCGGGGTGTGCTCTCCGTGGCCCTTCGGGTTCTCGTCCCCGTAGCCCCCGGAGTGCTCGCTTCCGTGACCTTCGGGGCCCTCGCCTCCGGAGCCTTCCCGGGCGGACTGCTGCTGGGCACCGTGGCCCGACCCGTCCTCCCCCTGACCGCCGCCCCCGAGCCCCGGGGCGTCGCACCCCGGACCGGCCGCACCCGGCACACCGAGCGGCACCTCGGCCTGCCCGGACGCCGCGGGATGCGGCAGGTCCGAGTCGGCCACCGCGGTGGCCGTCCAGCAGCCCAGCGCCAGCAGGGGACCCACCCCTGCCACGACGATTCCTCGAGCGGTCGGCTTCATCCGCACCACCTCCACGTCTGATGGTTCATCAAATAGAAGGATGAGCACACAAGTCACCCCAAAGGGGGCGACGCGCCGCCGGAACGGTCACCCGTTCACCCGCTCGGTCTCCATAATCTTCACAAAAGATCCACGTGGCACGGGCGGTGGTCGTCACTGCGACCGCAGGCTCACCACCAGATCGCGCGGCAGGCCGTGCGTGTCGTGGAGGTACCGGAAGTCCTCGTCGTCGAGCGAGCCGAGGAAGCGGGGCCGGGCCAGGACCTGCCGACCGCGTTCGAGGAGCCGCCTGAAGCGCTGCTCCTCCTCGGCGAGGATCTGCCGCAGGGCGGCGGCGTCGGCATCCTGACGGAAGTGGCCGAGGGTGTGCCGGACCAGCTCGTCGGGCAGGTCGCCGAGGCCGCGCGTGGGGTCGTCGCGCCAGAGCACGGTGAGCGTCCGGCGCAGCAGCCGCCGCAGGACGTATCCGCGTCCCGTGGCGGACGGGCGCACGCCGTCGCCGAGGATGACCACGGCGGAGCGCAGGTGGTCCCCGACGAGGCGCAGGTCGTTCTCGTCCAGCACCCACAGGCCGGGCAGCAGGCGGCGCCACGGCTCGAAGACGTCGCACTCGAAGACCGACGTGCGGCCCTGGAGGAGGGAGGCGAGCCGCTCCAGTCCGAGGCCCGTGTCCACATTGCGCTGGGGCAGCGGGACGAGCGTGCCGTCGTCGAGGCGGCGGTACCGCATCATGACGTGGTTCCAGATCTCGACCCAGCGGTCGTCCTGGGTGGGTGTGGAGCACGGCGGCGTGTCGCCGGTCCAGTAGAAGATCTCGGAGTCGGGGCCGCACGGTCCGGTCGGCCCGTTGGACCACCAGTTGTCGTCGACGGTCAGCTCGACGGGGACGCCGTGCCGCTCCCACAGGTCGAGCGACTCCGTGTCGGGGCCGGTCTGTCCATCACCGGCGAAGACCGTGGCGTGCAGCAGGCCCGGATCGATGCCGAGGCCCTCGGTCAGCAGGCCGTACCCCCAGTCGAGGCTCTGCCGTCCCTCGTAGTCGCCGAGCGACCAGGTGCCCAGCATCTCGAAGACGGTGAGGTGGGTGCGGTCGCCGACCTCGTCCAGGTCGGTGGTGCGCAGACAGCGCTGGACGTTGACGAGGCGCCGGCCCAGCGGATGGGGCCGCCCCTCCAGGTACGGGGTGAGCGGATGCATGCCGGAGGTGGTGAAGAGCACCGGGTCGCCGGGCGGGGGCAACAGGGTGGAGCCGGTGATGCGGCGTTGTCCGCGGTCCTCGAAGTACTCGACGAAGGTCCGGACGACGGAGTCCGTGGTGATGGGGCTCGTGGGGCTGGGGCTCATGGGCGTCGTGGGCTTCATGGCGTGTCTCCTGGGTGCGAGGCAGCACCGGACGCCGGACCGGGCGGTCGTCACAGGGCGGGAGCACCACAGGAGAACACCGGCGGACCGTGTCCGGTCGCCGGCGGGAAGGGGTGGAACGTCAGGCGGTGGCGACCA
>NZ_WWIA01000508.1 GCF_009870065.1 Streptomyces sp. SID5785
ACGCGGCGCTGCCAGCGGTAGGCGGTGCGCAGCAGGCGCAGGGCGGGGGCGGGGCCGCCGGGCGGGGGCAGGTCGGGGTGGCGGGGCAGCCGGTAGGCGGGGCGGCGGTGGGCGTGAGCGGGCTGCGGCATTCCCTGGGCTCCTTGCGCGGCTAGGCCGCGTCCGTGTGCGGCCCGCCGTCCCGCCCGGGGTCGGGCGGTGCGGCAGCGGTGGCACGGGCGCGACCTGCGGTCCGCGGGGGACGGAGCGGACCGCAGGGAGGGGATGGGAGCCGGAACGTTACTCGTAGGTAGACGAGTTGGGGAGGGGCCGTGCGGGCGGCTCAGTCGGTGGGTTCGGGCGTGCGGCCGGGACGGCTGGGGGCGGGGCTCGGCGCGGACGCGTCCAGGACCGGGAAGCGGCGCGGTGCGAGGGTCAGCAGCACGACGAGGGCGAGCACCGCGGCGGCGGCCGCGCCCAGGTACACGGAGTCGACGGCCGCGTCGATCGCGGGCCGCACCCCCGCCGCTCCCGGGTCGCGGGCCACTGAGTCGAGGTCGGCGTCCGCGCCGAGGCGGCCCGAGATCACGCCGTTGGCGACGGCGCCGAACAGGGCGGCGCCGACGGTCTGCCCGATCTGGCGGTAGAAGAGGATCGAGGCGGTCGCGGTGCCGCGCTCGGCCCAGCCGACGGTGGACTGCACGCCCACGATGAGCGGCAGTTGGTACAGGCCGAGGGACGCGCCGAGCAGCAGGCTGAGCAGGGTCGGCTGCCAGGCCGCGCCCGGGTAGGGCAGGAACGGGAAGACGGCGAGCGTCACGAGGGCGCCGGTCATGCCGAGTGCCGCGGTGTTGCGGAAGCCGATCCTGCGGTACACGTGCTGGCTGCAGGCCGCCGACACGGGCCAGCTCAGCGTCATCACGGACAGCACGAATCCGGCCGCCGTGGGGGACAGGCCGAGCACCGACTGCGCGTACGTCGGCAGGAACGTGGTCGGGGCGACCATCAGCAGGCCCATCGCGCCGAGCGCCAGGTTGACCGCTGCGATGGTGCGCCGGCGCCACACCCAGCCCGGCAGGATCGGGTCGGCGGCCCGGCGCTCGACGAGCACGACGACGCCGATCAGCGCGAGTCCGCCGGCCAGCAGGGCCAGCGACGGGGCGGAGACCCAGGCCCAGGCGACGCCGCCCTGCACGAGCCAGGTCAGCAGGACGCCCCCGGCCGCGAACACGGCGAGCGCGCCCGCCCAGTCGACGCGCGGGCGCGGGCCCCGCTCCCGGCGCGGTTCGTGCAGGTGCCGGCCGACGAGGAACAGGGCGAGCGCGCCGATCGGCAGGTTGATCAGGAAGATCCAGCGCCAGCCCGCGGTCGAGGCGAGCACTCCGCCGAGCGCGGGGCCGAGCACCGACGAGGTGGCCCAGACCGTCGACAACCTCGCCTGGATCCTGGGGCGTTCCTTCAGCGGGTACAGATCGGCGGCGAGGGTCTGCACGGTGCCCTGGATGGCGCCGCCGCCGAGCCCCTGCACGACGCGGAACGCGATGAGCGACCCCATGTCCCAGGCCGACGCGCACAGCAGCGACCCGGCCAGGAACAGGACGCTGCCCGCGATCAGCACCGGCTTGCGGCCCAGGGTGTCGGAGAGCTTCCCGTACACCGGCAGGGTCACCGTCACCGCGAGGAGGTAGCCGGAGAACAGCCACGAGAACACGGTGAAGCCGCCGAGGTCCCCGACGATCTGGGGCACGGCGGTGGAGACGATGGTGGAGTCGAGCGCGGCCAGTGCCATCGACAGCATCAGCGCGGCCACGACCGCACCGCGCCGCCGGTCAGCGGACCCTGCGGCCGTGGACGATGTCACCTGCGGATGTCCTTTCCCCCTGCATGTAAGTGCCCTGCGCAGCTTAGGCAGGTGGAGACGACCCTGAGGAGGGGTCCACCGAAGGGTGGACCTCCCCTAGGGGGAGCTCCGTACAACGGACCGGGGACGGTTCGTCCCCCTGGAGGACGAGCGGGCAGGGGGGTTCTTCCTACCGTCAGGGGGTGGGGTTTTCCCCCCGGGAAAGACGGTGACTTCCACCAGCGCGCCCGGACACCCCGCGCCAGCAGACTGAAGGCACACCGCGGCGAGGACCGCCGCGGCACCGCAAGGCACTTCCCGCAGATCCGCGACCGCGCTCCGGCCGCACGACATGCCGCTGCGTGACCGACTTAGGAGACATACCGTGACATCGGCTGTGACCATTCCCAGGCACGGGGGCACTGGAGGGCTGACGGCCGTGGCCGCACGGGCGCGGCAGGTCGTGAAGGCCTACGGATCCGGTGAGACCCGCGTCGTCGCGCTCGACCACGTCGACGTGGACATCGCCCGCGGCCAGTTCACCGCGATCATGGGCCCCTCGGGCTCCGGCAAGTCCACGCTCATGCACTGCCTCGCCGGCCTCGACACCGTCACCGAGGGCCACATCTACCTCGACGACACCGAGATCACCGGCCTCAAGGACAAGAAGCTGACCCGGCTGCGGCGCGACCGCATCGGCTTCATCTTCCAGGCGTTCAACCTCCTGCCCACCCTGAACGCGCTGGAGAACATCACGCTGCCGATGGACATCGCCGGCCGCAAGCCCGACCGGCAGTGGCTGGACCGCGTCGTGCAGACCGTCGGGCTCGCCGAGCGGCTGCGGCACCGGCCCACCGAACTCTCCGGCGGCCAGCAGCAGCGCGTCGCCGTGGCCCGCGCCCTCGCCGCCCGCCCCGAGATCATCTTCGGCGACGAGCCCACCGGAAACCTCGACTCGCGGGCCGGCGCCGAGGTCCTCGGATTCCTGCGCCGCTCCGTCGACGAGCTCGGCCAGACCATCGTCATGGTCACCCACGACCCGGTCGCCGCCTCCTACGCCGACCGCGTCCTGTACCTGGCCGACGGCCGCATCGTCGACGAGATGCTCCGGCCCACCGCCGACGCCGTCCTCGACCGCATGAAGGACTTCGACGCCAGGGGCCGTACGTCATGAGTGCCGCGAACACCGTCCTGAAGACCTCGCTGCGCAACTTCTTCGCGCACAAGGGCCGCATGGCCCTCTCCGCGGTCGCCGTGCTGCTCTCCGTCGCGTTCGTGACGGGCACCCTCGTGTTCACCGACACGATGGACAAGACCTTCGACAAGCTGTTCACGGCCACCGCCTCCGACGTCACCGTCAGCCCCAGGGACTCCGACGTCGAGGGCAGCGACACCGGCCGCCCCGAGGCGCTCCCGGCGTCCCTGCTCGCCACGGTGAAGAAGGCCGACGGCGTCAAGTCGGCCGAGGGTGCGGTCAGTTCCATGAACGTGACCGTCGTGAACGCCGACAACGAGAACATGGGCTCCGAGAACGGCGCCCCGACCATCGCGGGCAACTGGACCAGGAACGACCTCCGTTCCATGGAGATCACCTCCGGGCACGCCCCGCGCGGGCCCACCGAGGTCATGGTTGACGCCGACACCGCGAAGAAGCACCACCTGAAGCTCGGCGACCCGCTGCGCACGATCTCCGTCTCCGGCGACATCGACGCGAGGATCAGCGGCATCGCCTCCTTCACCGTCACCAACCCGGGCGCGGCCGTCGTCTACTTCGACACCGCCACCGCCCAGCGCGAACTCATCGGCAGGACCGGACAGTTCACGCAGATCAACATCGCCGCCGCAGGCGGGGTCAGCGACACCCAGCTCAAGAAGAACGTCGCCGCGGAGCTCTCCGGGAACGGCACCTACAAGATCCAGACCCAGCAGGAGTCCGCGGACGCCAACGCCGCCGACGTCGGCTCCTTCATGGACGTCATCAAGTACGCCCTCCTCGGGTTCGCCGGCATCGCCTTCCTCGTCGGCATCTTCCTCATCATCAACACGTTCTCGATGCTGGTCGCCCAGCGCACCCGCGAGATCGGCCTGATGCGAGCCATCGGCTCCTCCCGCAAGCAGGTCAACCGCTCCGTCCTCGTCGAGGCGCTGCTGCTCGGCGTCGTCGGCTCCGTGGTCGGCGTCGGCGCCGGTGTGGGCCTGGCCGTCGGCCTGATGAAGCTGATGTCCGCCGCGGGCATGGACCTGTCCACCGGCGACCTCACCGTGAAGTGGACGACCCCCGCGGTCGGCCTGCTCCTCGGCATCGTCGTCACCGTCCTCGCCGCCTACCTGCCCGCACGCCGGGCCGGCAAGGTCTCCCCGATGGCGGCCCTGCGCGACGCGGGCACCCCGGCCTCCGCCGGAGCGGGCGCCGTCCGCGCCGTCATCGGCGTACTCCTCACGGGCGGCGGCGGCTTCGCCCTCTACCTCGCGACGCAGGCCGACAAGGCGAGCGAGGGCTCGCTGTGGCTCGGCGCCGGCATCGTCGCCTCGCTCGTCGGCTTCGTCGTCGTCGGCCCGCTGCTCGCCGGGATCGTGGTCCGCGTCATCAGCGCCGTGCTGCTGCGCTTCTTCGGACCCGTGGGCCGCATGGCCGAGCGCAACGCGCTGCGCAACCCGCGCCGCACCGGCGCCACCGGCGCGGCCCTGATGATCGGCCTCGCGCTCGTCGCCTGCCTGTCCGTCGTCGGCTCCTCGATGGTCGCCTCGGCCACCGACCAGCTCGACAAGTCCGTCGGCGCCGACTTCATCGTGGAGCCCAGCAACGGCGGCATCACGCCGCAGGCCGCCGCCGCCCTGAAGAAGGTCCAGAAGGACGGTCTGGTCTCCCACGTCACCGAGGTCAAGTTCGTCAAGGCGACCGTGACCACGCCCTCCGGCAAGAAGGAGAAGGAGGAGCTCTCCGCGGCGAGCCCGTCCTACGCCGAGGACCTGCGGCGCGACATGACCGCCGGGCAGCTCTCGGCGGCGTACGGGAAGGACGCGATGTCGGTCGGCTCGGAGTTCGCCGACAGGAACCACGTGAAGGTCGGCGACACGATGACCGTCGCCTTCGGCCACGGGCGGACCGCGAAGCTCGAGGTCGCGGCGATCACGAACGACGAGGACACCGTCTTCGACAAGGGCGCGATGTACACGAACGTGGCGACCGCCGCCCGGTACGTGCCCGCCGACCGGCTCCCGCTCAACGGCATGATGTTCGCCAAGGCCGCCGGAAGCGACGACGACAGCGCCAAGGCCGCCGCCGCGTACAAGGCGCTGAAGAAGTCCGTCGCGTCCGACCCGACCGTCAAGGTCAAGGACCAGACCGACTACAAGCAGACCCTCCAGGACCAGATCGGCCAGCTCCTCAACATGATCTACGGGCTGCTCGCCCTCGCGATCATCGTCGCGGTGCTCGGCGTCGTGAACACCCTGGCCCTCTCGGTCGTCGAGCGGACCCGCGAGATCGGCCTGATGCGCGCCATCGGCCTCTCCCGCCGCCAGCTGCGCCGCATGATCCGTCTCGAGTCGGTCGTCATCGCCCTCTTCGGCGCCCTGCTCGGGCTCGGCCTGGGCATGGGCTGGGGCGCGACCGCCCAGAAGCTCCTCGCTCTGGAGGGTCTCGGCGTCCTGGAGATCCCCTGGCCGACGATCATCGGCGTCTTCGTCGGATCGGCGTTCGTGGGCCTGTTCGCCGCGCTCGTCCCGGCGTTCCGCGCGGGCCGGATGAACGTGCTGAACGCGATCGCGACCGAGTAGCCGCCCCGCCGGGGGGAAACGGGGACGGGGGAAACGGGGGAGCCCCGAGGGGGCCCGGCTGGTGCCGGGCCCCCTCGGCGCGCTCCGGGGACGCGCCGGGAACCGGGCCGTGCGATCCCGCGCTCGGGCGACCGCCCGCGCGGCGACGTACGCTGGAGACCCCCGGCCCGTCCCACGTGTCGGGTCCTTCGCGTTGCGCCCGCACGCCCCGGATCGGAAAGGCCAAGCGCCCCCATGAGCCTGCACGGACTGCTCGACGCCGTCGTCAAGGACGCCGCCCTCGCCGAGGCGACGACGGCCGCCCGCGACGGCAACCGGATGCACGTCGACCTCGTGGGCCCGCCCGCGTCCCGCCCCTTCGCGGTGGCCGCGCTCGCCCGTGACGCCGGCCGGCCCGTGCTCGCCGTCACCGCCACCGGCCGCGAGGCCGAGGACCTGGCCGCCGCGCTGCGCTCGCTCCTGCCCCCCGACACGGTCGTCGACTACCCGTCCTGGGAGACGCTCCCGCACGAGCGGCTCAGCCCGCGCAGCGACACCGTGGGACGGCGCCTGGCCGTGCTGCGCCGCCTCACGCACCCGAGCGACGACGACCCCGAGACCGGCCCGGTCTCCGTCGTCGTCGCCCCCATCCGCTCCGTGCTCCAGCCGCAGGTCAAGGGCCTGGGCGAACTGGAGCCCGTGTCCCTGCGCACCGGGCGGAGCGCCGACCTCGGCGAGACCGTCGAGGCGCTCGCCGCGGCCGCGTACGCGCGCGTCGAACTCGTCGAGAAGCGCGGCGAGTTCGCGGTCCGCGGCGGCATCCTCGACGTGTTCCCGCCGACCGAGGAACACCCTCTGCGCGTCGAGTTCTGGGGCGACGACGTCGAGGAGATCCGCTACTTCAAGGTCGCCGACCAGCGCTCGCTCGAGATCGCCGAGCACGGCCTGTGGGCGCCGCCCTGCCGCGAGCTGCTGCTCACCGCCGACGTCCGGGCCCGCGCCGCCGCACTGGCCGAGGCCCACCCCGAGCTGGGCGAACTGCTCGGCAAGATCGCCGAGGGCATCGCCGTCGAGGGCATGGAGTCCCTCGCACCCGTCCTCGTCGACGACATGGAACTGCTGATCGACGTCCTGCCGAAGGACGCGATGGCGGTCGTCTGCGACCCCGAGCGGGTCCGCACCCGCGCCACCGACCTCGTGGCGACCTCCCAGGAGTTCCTCCAGGCGTCCTGGGCCGCGTCCGCGACCGGCGGAGACGCCCCGATCGACGTGGGCGCCGCCTCGCTGCGCTCCATCGCGGAGGTCCGGGAGCGGGCCCGCGAGCTCGGCATGATGTGGTGGTCGGTGTCGCCGTTCGCCGCCGACGCCGCCGACCAGGACGCGGACACGCTCCAGCTCGGCCTGCACGCCCCCGAGACGTACCGCGGGGACACCGCGAAGGCGCTGGCCGACACCAAGGGCTGGCTCGCCGACGGCTGGCGCACCGTGTTCGTCACCGAGGCGCACGGCCCCGCGACCCGCACCGTCGAGGTGCTCGGCGGCGAGGGCATCGCCGCCCGCCTCGACAAGGAACTCGCCGCGCTCGCCCCGTCCGTCGTCCAGGTGGCGTGCGGCAGCCTCGAGTACGGCTTCGTGCACCCCGGGCTGAAGATCGCCGTCCTCACCGAGACCGACCTCACCGGGCAGCGCGCCGCGGGCAAGGACGGCCAGCGCATGCCGGCCCGGCGCCGCAAGACCATCGACCCGCTCACCCTCGAGTCCGGCGACTACATCGTCCACGAGCAGCACGGCGTCGGCCGCTACATCGAGATGGTGCAGCGCACCGTCCAGGGCGCGACCCGCGAGTACCTCGTCGTCGAGTACGCGCCCGCCAAGCGCGGCCAGCCCGGCGACCGCCTGTACATCCCGACCGACCAGCTCGAGCAGATCACCAAGTACGTCGGCGGCGAGGCCCCCACGCTGCACCGCCTCGGCGGCGCCGACTGGACGAAGACGAAGGCGCGCGCCAAGAAGGCCGTCAAGGAGATCGCCGCCGACCTCATCAAGCTGTACAGCGCCCGCATGGCGGCCCCCGGGCACGCCTTCGGCGCGGACACGCCGTGGCAGCGGGAGCTGGAGGACGCGTTCCCGTACGCGGAGACGCCCGACCAGCTGACTACGATCGCCGAGGTCAAGGACGACATGGAGAAGACGGTCCCGATGGACCGGCTGATCTGCGGCGACGTCGGCTACGGCAAGACGGAGATCGCGGTCCGCGCCGCCTTCAAGGCCGTCCAGGACGGCAAGCAGGTCGCCGTCCTCGTCCCCACGACCCTCCTCGTCCAGCAGCACTTCGGCACGTTCAGCGAGCGCTACTCCCAGTTCCCGGTGAACGTGAAGGCGCTCAGCCGCTTCCAGACCGAGACGGAGTCCAAGGCGACCCTCGAAGGGCTGCGCGACGGCTCCGTCGACATCGTCATCGGCACGCACCGCCTCTTCTCCTCCGAGACGAAGTTCAAGGACCTCGGCCTCGTCATCGTCGACGAGGAGCAGCGCTTCGGCGTCGAGCACAAGGAGCAGCTGAAGAAGCTCCGGGCGAACGTCGACGTCCTGACGATGTCCGCGACCCCCATCCCGCGCACCCTCGAGATGGCGGTGACCGGCATCCGCGAGATGTCGACGATCACCACCCCGCCCGAGGAGCGCCACCCCGTCCTCACCTTCGTCGGCCCGTACGAGGAGAAGCAGATCGGCGCCGCCGTGCGCCGCGAACTGCTGCGCGAGGGCCAGGTCTTCTACATCCACAACCGCGTCGAGTCCATCGACCGGGCCGCGGCCCGGCTGCGCGAGATCGTCCCCGAGGCGCGGATCGCGACGGCCCACGGCCAGATGTCCGAACAGGCCCTGGAGCAGGTCGTCGTGGACTTCTGGGAGAAGAAGTTCGACGTCCTCGTCTCGACGACGATCGTGGAATCCGGCATCGACATCTCGAACGCCAACACCCTCATCGTCGAGCGCGGCGACAACTTCGGCCTCTCCCAGCTGCACCAGCTGCGCGGGCGCGTCGGCCGTGGCCGCGACCGGGGCTACGCCTACTTCCTCTACCCCCCGGAGAAGCCCCTCACCGAGACCGCCCACGAGCGCCTCGCCACGATCGCCCAGCACACCGAGATGGGCGCGGGCATGTACGTCGCGATGAAGGACCTGGAGATCCGCGGCGCGGGCAACCTGCTCGGCGGCGAACAGTCCGGCCACATCGCGGGCGTCGGCTTTGACCTCTACGTCCGCATGGTCGGCGAGGCCGTCGCCGACTACCGCGCCTCGCTCGACGGCGGCGTCGAGGAGGAGCCGCCGCTCGAGGTCAAGATCGAACTGCCCGTGGACGCCCACGTCCCGCACGACTACGCCCCGGGCGAGCGGCTGCGCCTCCAGGCGTACCGCGCCATCGCCTCCGCGAACACCGAGGACGACGTCCGCCAGGTCCGCGAGGAACTCACCGACCGCTACGGCAAGCTCCCCGAGCCCGTCGAGAACCTCCTGCTCGTCGCGGGCCTGCGCATGCTGGCCCGCGCGTGCGGCGTCGGCGAGATCGTCCTCCAGGGCACCAACATCCGCTTCGCCCCCGTCGAACTGCGCGAGTCCCAGGAGCTCCGCCTCAAGCGCCTCTACCCCGGCACGGTCATCAAGCCCACCACCCACCAGATCCTCGTCCCCCGCCCCAAGACCGCCAAGGTCGGCGGCAAGCCGCTGGTCGGACGCGAACTGCTGGCGTGGGTGGGCGAGTTCCTGGCGTCGGTCCTGGGGTCATGAAGCGGACTGCGCGGTGCGCAGGGCCTCGGCGAGCCGGTCGCGCACCGCGGTCTGCGCGGCGATCCTGCGGTCGATGACGTCGAGCCGGGCGCGGGCGATCCGCAGGAACCCGGCCGACGGCCCCTGGGCCAGCACGTCACCGTCCAGGCAGGGCAGGAAGACCCGTACGTCGTCGGCGGTCAGGCCCGCGTCGAGGAACAGCCGGATGTTCGCGACGCGGGTGACGGCGTCCGGCGCGAACCACCGGTACCCGTTCGCCGCCCGCTCGGACGTCAGGAGTCCCGCCTGTTCGTAGTGGCGCAGGGCGCGGACCGTGGTGCCGGTGGCCACCGCGAGTTCCCCGATGCGCATCGATGACGTGCTGCTCATGCCCGCATCGTCACGCCACGACTGCGCCGCCGTCCACCGGGACGACCACGCCCGTGACGAACGAGGCGTCCGGCGAGGCGAGGTGGACGATCGTGCGGGCCACCTCCTCGGGGCGGCCGACACGGCCCAGCGGCGTGTGGTCCAGCTGCCACCGGCGGATGGCGGCCCGTTCGGCCGGGGTGAACGCGGAGTGGTCGGCGATCGGAGTCTCGATCGCCCCCGGGGCGACCGCCACGACCCGCACACCGCGGGGCGCGAGCTGTACGGCCCAGCTCCGGGTGAGTGAGTCGAGGGCCGCCTTGCCTGCGGCGTAGAGGGAGTTGCCGGGCCAGCCGCGTTGTCCGATCGCGGTGGTGACGCTGACGACGACGCCGCGGGCCGCGCTCAGCGCGGGCAGCGCGGCCTGGGTGAGGAGGACGGGGGCGACGAGGTTGGTGCCGAGGAGGGCGTGTGCGGAGTCCCGCGTGTAGGTCGCCAGGGACTCGGAGTTGGTGATGCCCGCGTTGTGGACGAGGACGTCGATCCGTCCGTGCGGTGAGGCGGCGGCCCGGACCACGGCGGCGGGCCCGTCCGCTGCCGTGAGGTCGGCGGCGAGCGGTTCGATCAGGTCCGGGGCGAACGCGGCGGTCTCGGCGAGCGGATCCGGGCGGCGGCCCACGACGACGACGCGGCAGCCCGCAGCGGCGAAGGCGTGTGCGGTCGCCCGGCCGATGCCGGTGCCGCCGCCGGTGACGACGACGGTGCGGGCGGCTCCGGTCCGGGAGGCTCCGGTGCGGGAGGTGTGCTCGGTGTTCTCAGCGTGCTCGGTGGTCATGGCGCGATCGTCGGACCCTGACGCCAGGGACAGGGTCAAGCGGTCACGTCCGGCGACGTGGCTCCAGCTCGATGTCGAGGGGGAAGGGGACGCCCACCTTCAGGCGGTCGTGGTGGATGCCGGTGACGGCGTACGTGTTGGTCGCCGGGTCCAGTTCGTAGACGTAGACGACGGGCTCGCCCTCGCGCTCCTCCACGCGCCAGAAGTGCGGGATGCGGGCCGCCGCGTACTTGCGGGGCTTGATCTCGCGGTCGCGCTCGACGGAGTCGGGGGAGACGATCTCGACGGCGAGCAGGATGTCGGAGGGGTTGTACCAGGTCTGGCCGGGGCCGGTGCGCGCCGTGGCCGGGACCACCATCAGGTCAGGTTCGGGGCGGTTCCTGGCGTCGATCCTGGTGGTCATCTCGCGGACGACGTAGAGGTGCTCGGGCACCTCTTGTACCAGGGCGAATTCCAACAGGCGCATCGTGGCCATGTGGAAGTCGGTCTGCGGGCTCACGAGGAACAGGCCTCCGTCGATCAGCTCGGCGTGTGACGGGAGGCCCGGGATGGTGTCGAGGTCGTCTGCCGTCCAGCCGCCGGGCGGAGGCGTCGGCCACGTGCTCTGCGGCTCGTGGTCGCCGGCGGTGCTCATCATCAGCGCTCCCATGCGACGGAGTCTGGCCCGGGTTCCCAGCGTACTCGGGGGGTTCGCCCGCGCATCGCCTCAAAGGGTGAACGCGGGGGCCGGAGGGGCGCGGGAAAATCGGCTCGCCGTCCCGCCTGACCGGCGGCTATTTTCGGGGCATGACGACGAGCGAGCTGACGATCACCACGCTGGCCGAGCGGCCCGGGCTGCTCGATGCGATGTGGTCGATGCCGGACACCTGGCCGGTGTACGTGCAGCACGACGCCGTGGCGTCGTCGTTCATGGGGCGGATCGCCGCAGAGCTGCCCGAGTACGTGCTGGTCGCGACCGGTCCGGACGGCTCGGTGGTGGCCAAGGCGTTCAGCGTGCCGTTCGCCCTGCACGCGGCGGGCCGCGGCGGTGTGCTGCCGGACCGGGGGTGGGACCGGGTGCTCCAGTGGGCCTTCGCCGACCGGCGGCACGGGGTCGTGCCCGACACCGTCAGCGCCATCGAGATCAGCATCGTGCCCGAGGCGCAGGGGCGCGGCCTGTCGGGGGTGATGCTCGGCGCGATGCGGGAGAACGCGCGGGGGCGGGGCTTCCGCGAGGTCGTCGCCCCGGTGCGGCCCAGCGCCAAGCACCGCGAGCCGGCGGCGCCGATGAGCGAGTACGCGTACCGGGTGCGGGAGTCGGACGGGCTGCCGCACGATCCGTGGCTGCGGGTCCACGTCCGCGCCGGCGGCACGGTCGTGAAGGTGGCGCCCGCGTCGATGACGGTGTCGGGCTCGCTCGCGGAGTGGCGGGAGTGGACGGGGCTGCCGTTCGACGCGCAGGGTTCCGTCGAGGTGCCCGGCGCCCTCGTGCCGGTGCACTGCGAGCCGGAGCGCGGGTACGCCGTGTACGTCGAGCCGAACGTGTGGGTGCGGCACGCGCTCTGAGCGAGCACGTACCGCACCGCCCCCCCCGGGGTGTGACCGGGTCCGGGTCCCTTACAGCTTCAGGTCCCAGTGCGTGGTGTCGTACTCGAAGCTCGGGGACACCTCGACCGTGAGGTTCTTCGCGTCGGCCGGGGTGTCGAAGCCGTAGACGACCGTGGCCTTCTTGCCGGGCAGGATCGATCCGCTGAAGCCCGTGCCCACCTTGTCGTCGAAGATCTGCTCCGCGTCGACACCGTCCTGGCCGGCGCGGGCCTCGGCGGTCAGCAGGGTGGAGTCGAACTTCTCCTTCGTCTTGTTCTCGACGGTGACCGTCACCTTGTACGCGTGGTTGCCCGCCTTGTGTCCGGCCGCGAACTGGCCGGGGTGGTACTCCACCGCGTTCGACACCGTGACCGTCAGGTCGTCGTCGTAGATCACGGAGTCGCCCGCGTCGAGCGCCTTGCCCTTGGCGGGCGCCTCGTCCTTCGCCCCGGAGCCCTTGTCGCCGTCCTCGCCGGAGGCCTTCGCGCCGTCCTGGCCGTCCTTGCCGTCCCGGTCCGTGTCCTTGGCCCGGGTGTCCGACACCGACTTGTTGATCTCGTCGACCGCGTCGTCGACTGCCTTGAACGTCGTGTACGCGCCGAAGACGGACAGCCCGAGGGCGACCAGCGCGAGCAGCGCGCCGGCCAGGGCCACGCCCTTGTTTGTCGCCTCGCCGCGCTTGGCCCGGCCGCGGCCGGTCAGGCCCAGGATCAGCGCGACGATGCCGAGGATGCCGGCCAGCCAGAACAGGATCGGGATCAGCCCGGACAGCGCTCCGATGATGCCGAGGATCAGCGCGGCCGTCCCCAGGCCGTTGCGCGCGATCCGCTGAGGCTGCTGCGGCTGGAACGGCGGGTACTGAGGCTGCTGCTGGGTCTGGGACATGGGTTCCTCCGAGATGAGAGACGCCAACCTCCCCCCGGCTTTCTGCTCGTCCGGCGGTTGGCTGGGTCAAGAACACCATTGTATGTGAACCGAGTCAACCGCGTTCACGGGTTCAAGAGTGTGCACAGCTGTGAATGCGGTTCTTACGAGGATGTGGGTAGGGTCGCCCGGACACGCACGCGCCGACCTGACCCACGCGCGTCGAGAGGGGAGCGAACCCGGTGCAGGAGAACGCGACAGAGGTGACGGCCGCCGGAATCGCCCGGCTCGCCGGGGTCGGCCGCGCCGCCGTCAGCAACTGGCGGCGTCGCCACGCCGACTTCCCCAAGCCCGTCGGCGGCACCGAGACCAGCCCCTCCTTCGCCCTCGCCGAGGTCGAGGACTGGCTGCGCGCCCAGGGCAAGCTCGCCGAGGTCCCCCTGCGCGAGCGCGTCTGGCAGCAGCTCGCCGGACACCCCGCAGGACCCGTCACCGCGCTGCTGCACGCCGGCGCCACCCTCCTCCTCGTCCACGACCGGCCCACCGAATGGCTCGCCCTCAGCGCCACCCCCGACGACCAGGCCCTCGCCGAGCGCCTGTCCCCCTCCCTCGAAGGCGTCCTCACCCCGCGCTTCGGCCCCGCCCCCGAGCGCCCCCTCGCCACCCCGCGACCC
>NZ_WWIA01000509.1 GCF_009870065.1 Streptomyces sp. SID5785
CTCGGGGAACCGGAAGAAGTCGATGTCGTCGAGCTGGTCCCGGGGCACGGAGTCCGCGAAGAACGTACCGATGAGCATCATGCCGGTCCGGCCCTGGAGCAGCTCGGTCGTGGCGTCCTGGAAGGCGAGCGCCGTGCCGCGCTTGTCGATGAACGGCCGTGCCTCGTCCCAGCGGTCGAAGACGCGCCGCACCTCCGGGTCGTCGAAGCGGTGCCGGCCGGCGAGCAGGTCACGGTGGTAACCGGCGCCGTTGATACGGATGTTGAGGTAGTCGAACCAGGAGGAGGCGACCCAGGCGGTACCGCTGCCCGCGCCGAGCCCGACCGGGGTGACCTTCTTGCGCCGGAGCGTCTCGCACAGGTCGAGGAAGTCGTCCCACGTGCGCGGCTCCGACACTCCCCACTTGCGGAAGTTCGACCTGCGGTAGAAGAACCCCCACCAGTAGTAGCTGGTCGGCACGAACACCTTGTGGCCCGCCCGCGACGTGCACAGGCTCTTCAACGCCTTGCTGTACCGGGACAGGTCGGGGCTGCGCCACACGTCGTCGAGGTTCAGGAGCAGGTCGCGGCGCGCGTACGCGTCGGCCACCGAACCGGGGTACCAGGTGTACAGGTCCGGCGGGTTGGCCGAGGTGAGGTAGGTCGGCAGCTGGGTGCGGAAGGTCTCGGAGGCCACCGTGTTCAGCGATGCCGAGGCGCCGCCGCGGGCGTTGAAGCCGTCGACGACCTTCTGCAGGGCCGACTTGGCCTGGGGTGCGGAGAGGTTGGACTGGAGGGTGACGGCGCCGCCGGAGGACACGCTGGAGCGGACGGAGGTGACGCATCCGCTCAGCGCGGCGCCCGCGCCGAGCGCCCCGGCTCCGGTGAGCAGACGCCGTCGGGTGAGGCCCGAACCGCCTCTGGACATGGGGGACATGGTGACTCCTGGGAGGTCCGGGACCGGACCGCGCCCTCGCGGCGGTCCCGGACTGCGGTAGGGAGAAGGGCCTGGCGGTCAGTCGGACGCGGGCAGCGGCGTCCGCCACAGCCGGCCGTCGACGCCGCGGTACGTGGCGGACAGCGGGGCGCCGGTGAGCGCCGGGGAGCCGGTGAGGGCGGCGCTGGCGAACTCGGGGCGCTTGGACCAGTCGCTCCAGGCGTCGTCGCCGGTGCCGGGCGCGAGGGAGCGCTGCCACACCGTGTAGTCGCCGGCCCGCGCCACGAGCCGTACGGTGTCGCCGTCGCGGGCCAGGGCCGGCGAGGCGCTGGTGGCGCCGCCCAGCGAGGACCAGGCCGACCAGGTGCCGTCGCTCCCGCGGACCCGGGTCCACACCGCGCTGTCCGTGGCGCGGACGGCCACGTGCACGCGGCCGTCCGGGCCGGTCACGGCCGCCGGGTCGTCGTACAGGCCGAGGCCTTCCGGCGTCCCGAGGTCCTGCCAGTGGCCGGCGGCCGAGCGGACGAGCAGCGCGCCGTCCCGGCCGCGGGCCGCGAGGGCGTCGGGCGTGCCCGCGGTGCCGGCCGTGGCGGGCGCGGACGCGAGG
>NZ_WWIA01000510.1 GCF_009870065.1 Streptomyces sp. SID5785
CACCTGATCCTGGTCTTCTACCACAAGCACACCCAGTTCGCGGGGCCCGGAAAGACCGAGAAGAACGTGGTGGGCCAGCCGTTCTTCCCGGTGTACGTCGCGAAGGCCGGCGGGTTCTTCTTCCTCGTGTTCGGGGTGGTGACCGTGATCGCGGCCATCGCGACGGTCAACCCGGTGTGGGTCTACGGCCCGTACCGGCCCGACCAGGTCTCGACGGGCGCGCAGCCGGACTGGTACCTGGGCTTCGCCGAGGGGCTGGTGCGGGTGATGCCCGGCTGGGAGATCGCGGCCGGGGGCCACACCCTGAACCTCGGCATCCTGATCCCGCTCGTCGCGTTCCCGCTGTGGCTGATCCTGATCGGCGTGTATCCGTTCGTCGAGGCGTGGATCACCGGCGACAGGCGGGAGCGCCACCTCCTGGACCGGCCGCGGAACCGGCCGGTCCGCACCGGGCTCGGCGTCGCCTGGCTGACCGGGTTCCTGGTGGCGCTCGCGGCCGGCGGCAACGACCTGTGGGCCACGCACTTCCACCTCTCGGTGAACGCGATCACGTGGTTCGCCCGGATCGCGCTGATCGCGGGGCCGGTGCTCGCGTTCGTCGTCACCAAGCGGATCTGCCTGGGGCTCCAGCGCCGCGACCGCGACAAGGTCGAGCACGGCAGGGAGACCGGCCGGATCAGGCGGCTGCCGCACGGCGAGTACGTCGAGATCCACGAACCGCTCCCCCAGGGCGAGCGCTTCCGCCTGACCGCGCACGAACAGCCCAAGGCACTCGCACCGCCCGCGACGCAGGACGGGCACGGGGTGCGGCGCCGGGTGGGCCGGACGGTGCGGCTGCGGGTCGCGCTGTCGCGCTGGATGTTCGGGGAGGGCACCCAGGTGCCGAAGGCGGGCACCGAGACGCCCGCGCACGCACCGGACGACCTGCCGACGCGGCGCTGAACGCCGGGGCGCCCGGCCCCGCCTCGCCCGGCGGCCGTCGGGCGAGGCGGCGGCGGTCAGAAGCCCCCGCCGAAGTCGCCTCCCCCGCCGAAGTC
>NZ_WWIA01000511.1 GCF_009870065.1 Streptomyces sp. SID5785
GACCCCGCGCCCGCGACATGATCCGCCGGACAGGCCCTAATCGCCGTACCGGTACGTGGCCGAGGCCTGGTCGAAGAGGCGGGAGACCTCGTCGCGCTCGGCCTCCGGGCCGCGGACCTGGACGACGTGGTACCGGCCGCCGACGATCATCGCGACATTGCGCACGAAGACCTCGCCGCCGGACTCCTGCCAGGTGAACTGCCCTTCGGCCATGGTCCGTCCGCCGACCTCGACGGTCTTCATGCCGCTCGACGTGGCCCATGTCGAGTCGCGGAACGGCTGGAGCTCCCGCTCGTCCTCGCGCTGGTACTTCATCGGGTCGTCGCCGTAGGTGCCGGTGGAGTCGCGGCCGGGCACGACGAGCAGCGTGTACCGGCCGTGCGTGTAGAGGACCTGGCCGCGGCCGTTCTTCCCCTGGCGCTGCCAGCCCTTGGCGACGGCGACCCGGAAGCCCTCGGGGTCCTTGCGCAGGGTGAAGCCGGCCGCGACGTCGGACTGCGGCTCGGTGCTCGACGGGGTCGAACTCCTGTCGTCCGAAGGGGACTTCTTCCCGCTGCTCGGCGAGGGCTTCTCTTTCGGGGTCTGCGCCGGGTCCGTGTCGCCGTTCTTGTCGGGGCCGCCGCCGACGACGCCCGCCTGCTCGCGCGGTGGCCCCGAACCGGAGTCCGCCTTGGGCATGAACGCCATCGCGTACGCCACCGCCCCGGCCAGGCCGAGGAGGACGAGCACGAGCAGCCAGCGGCCCAGCGAACGGGGCCGCCGCTGCGGGCGGTCCGCCGGACGCTGCGGTGCGCGAGGCGGCCGCTCGGCGCGGACCCGGCCGCGCGGCTCGGGCGCGGGCCGCTCCTGCTCGCGGCGGCCGCGCT
>NZ_WWIA01000512.1 GCF_009870065.1 Streptomyces sp. SID5785
CAGCGCCGCCACCAGAAGGTCGTCGAGGAGGCGCCGAGCGTCCTGCTCGACGAGGAGACGCGCGCGGCGATGGGCGCGGCGGCCGTCGAGGCGGCCCGCTCCTGCGGGTACCGGGGCGCGGGCACCGTCGAGTTCATCGTGCCGGGCGAGGACCCGTCCTCGTACTACTTCATGGAGATGAACACCCGGCTCCAGGTCGAGCACCCGGTGACCGAGCTGGTCACGGGCCTCGACCTGGTGGAGTGGCAGCTGCGGGTCGCGGCCGGTGAGCCGCTCTCCTTCGGCCAGGACGACGTCACGCTCACCGGTCACGCGGTGGAGGCCCGGCTGTGCGCCGAGACCGTGTCCGTGCGGGAGGGCGCCCGCGGCTTCCTCCCGTCCGGCGGCACGGTCCTCGCGCTGAGCGAGCCCGAGGGCGACGGGGTCCGCACGGACTCCGGGCTCAGCGAGGGCACGGAGGTCTCGTCCCTGTACGACCCGATGCTGGCGAAGGTCATCGCGTACGGCCCGGACCGGGACACCGCGCTGCGCCGGCTGCGGGCCGCGCTCGCGCGCACGGTGACGCTGGGCGTGCCGACGAACGCGGGCTTCCTGCGCCGGCTGCTCGCCCATCCCGCGGTCGTCGCGGGCGAGTTGGACACCGGACTCGTGGAGCGCGAGATGGACTCCCTGGTCCCCGAGGGCGTCCCCGCGGGGATCTACGCGGCGGCGGGCGCCCTGCGCCAGGAGCGGCTCGCGCCGGCCGGCGGCGACGGCTGGACCGACCCGTTCGCGCGGCCGGACGGCTGGCGGCTGGGCGGCGACCCGGCGTGGACGGTGCAC
>NZ_WWIA01000513.1 GCF_009870065.1 Streptomyces sp. SID5785
CACCGTGGCGGACACCTGGGCCTGGCTGCGCGACGGTTCGCCGCAGGTGGACCCGCCCGGCTGGGACCGCCACGGCATCGCCCCCGACAAGGAGGCGGCGATCCTCGCGGAGGCGGGCGCCCTCGGCTGACCCGAGGGTGACGCGACGACGCGGCGCCGGGGCCGGCCCGAACGCGGCAGCCCCGGCCACCGCCGAAACCCGCCGCGCCGGCCCTGCCCTACGGTGGGGCGTCATGACCTCGCCCCGGACCGCACCCTGGCTGGCGGACACCCGCCGTTCCTACGACACCGTGGCCGGCTCCTACGCGGAGATCCTCCGCCCGGTGCTGGCCGCGAAGCCGCATCTGCGGGCCGCCCTCGCACTCTTCGCCGACCTCGTGCGCGACGCCGGGGGCGGGCCGGTCGCGGACGTCGGCTGCGGGCCGGGGCACGTCACGGCCCGTCTGCGGGAGGCGGGGCTCGACGCCTTCGGCCTCGACCTCTCACCCAAAATGATCGAGGTGGCCCGGCGCGACCATCCCGGCGTGCGCTTCACGACCGGTGACATGACCCGGCTCGCTCTCGCCGACGCCTCGCTCGGCGGGCTGCTCGCCTTCTGGTCGACCATCCACGTACCGGACGAGGAACTGCCCGCCGTGTGCGCCGGGTTCCATCGCGTCCTGCGGCCCGGTGCGCCGCTGCTGGTCGGCTTCCACGCAGGCGGGACGACCACGCTGAAGACCACGGGGTACGGCGGGCACCCGATGCACGTCCACGTCCACCGGCGCCGGCCGGAGCAGATGGCGGACCTCCTGCGGGACGCCGGGTTCGTGA
>NZ_WWIA01000514.1 GCF_009870065.1 Streptomyces sp. SID5785
ATCAACACCGGCGAGGTCGGCCGCGGCGACACGGTCGCCGTCATCGGCTGCGGCGGCGTGGGCAACGCGGCGGTGGTCGGTGCGCGACTCGCAGGCGCCGCGAAGATCATCGCCGTGGACATCGACGACAAGAAGCTGGAGACCGCGCGCTCCCTGGGCGCCACCCACACCGTCAACTCCCGCAGCGGCGACCCGGTCGAGGCCGTGCGCGAGCTGACCGGCGGCTTCGGCGCCGACGTCGTCATCGAGGCGGTCGGCCGCCCCGAGACGTACGAGCAGGCCTTCTACGCCCGCGACCTGGCCGGCACCGTCGTCCTCGTCGGCGTGCCGACCCCCGAGATGCGGATCGACCTGCCGCTCCTCGACGTCTTCGGCCGCGGCGGCTCGCTCAAGTCGTCCTGGTACGGCGACTGCCTGCCCTCGCGCGACTTCCCGATGCTCATCGACCTGTACCGGCAGGGACGCCTGGACCTCGACGCGTTCGTCACCGAGACGATCGCCCTCGAGGACGTCGAGAAGGCCTTCGAGCGGATGCACCACGGCGACGTGCTGCGCTCGGTGGTGATCTTCTGATGGCCGCCACCGGATCCGCCGCGGGCCCCCGGGTCGAGCGCCTCGTCACCTCCGGCACCTTCTCCCTCGACGGCGGCACCTGGGACGTCGACAACAACGTCTGGCTCGTCGGCGACGACCGCGAGGTCCTCGTCATCGACGCCGCGCACGACGCCGACGCCATCGCCGCGGCCGTCGGCGACCGCCGGGTCGTCGCCGTCGTGTGCACCCACGCGCACGACGACCACATCGACGCGGCCCCCGCGCTCGCCGACCGCACCGGTGCCCCGATCCTGCTGCACCCGGCCGACACGGAGCTGTGGAAGCGCACGCACCCGGACCGGGCCCCCGACGGCGAACTGGCCGACGGGCAGCGGCTGTCCGTCGCCGGCACCGAGCTGACCGTGCTGCACACGCCCGGCCACTGTCACGGCGCGGTCAGCCTGTACGCCCCGGACCTCGGCACGGTCTTCACGGGGGACACCCTGTTCCAGGGCGGGCCCGGCGCCACCGGACGTACCTTCAGCGACTTCCCGACGATCGTCGAGTCGATCCGTACGAAGCTGCTGACGCTGCCCGGCGAGACCGTGGCCCGCACGGGTCACGGCGACGCGACGACGATCGGCGCGGAGGCGCCGCACCTGGACGAGTGGATCGCCCGGGGCCACTGACCCCGGACCACCGGGCGGCCCTGTCGCGGGGCGGACGCGGTGGCGGCACGGGCCGCCACCGCCGTCAGCAGGGGGCGAGCACCGCCCGTACGGTCTTGCCGCCGTAGGGGTGCGGCTCGACGCTCCAGCGGTCGGCCAGCGCGTGCACCAGAGCGATTCCGCGGCCGGACTCGGCCGTCGCGGACGCGGGCTGCAGCCGGGGCAGCCCCGGCGCGAAGTCCCGTACGGCCACCGTCAGTCCGCCCGCGTCCAGGCGCAGCGTCATCCGGACGCTGCTGCCGTG
>NZ_WWIA01000053.1 GCF_009870065.1 Streptomyces sp. SID5785
ATGGGCGGCATGGAACTCACCGTGGACGGCAGCCCGGTGGACGTCACGAACCGCGTCCTCTACAAGGCGGTCCTGCTGGAGGGCGTGCCGAACATGTCGCTCGTCATCGGCTACACCAACGCCTCGTGGACCCTGAAGGCCGACCTCGCCACCGCCTACACCGCCCGCCTGCTGGCGCACATGCGCCGCCACGGCCACGCCGTCGCGACGCCGGTCGCCACCGACGCCGACCGCTCCGCGTTCTCCGTGATGGGCGAGGCCCTGACCTCCGGCTACATCGCACGGGCCAATGATGTGATGCCGCGCCAGGGCACCCGCGACCCCTGGCGGCTCTGGAACAACTACTACCGCGACCGCGCCCTGCTCCAGAACACCCCGATCGACGACGGACCCCTGCACTTCGAGAAGGCGGGCGCGCCCCGGGCCGCCGGAACCGCGGGCGGCCCGGACATCGCACCGGTCGCCGGGACGGCGAACAACGCCGCCTGACGCGGGCGCCACCTGCGTTACCTGTGCGCCCTCTGCACCACCCGCACATCCCCGCACCTCCCCGCACCTCCCCGCATTCTCCGCACTGCCGCACCACCGCCCCGCACCCGCCCCCACCGGGGAACCGCCGAGCAGACACCGAGGACGAAGATGACCGCGAACCTGACCAGGAAGGTCTACGACGAGCGGCTGCGGACCCTGTCCGAGGGCTCCGTGAACGTCAACTTCAACGCCTTCACCGACATCAAGTGGGACGACCCGGAGTTCGCCGTCGACACCGGCGACCCGCGCTGGGTGCTCACCAGCGCCGACGCCCTCGGCTCCCACCCCTGGTACCGGGAGCAGCCGCTGGAGACCCAGATCCGGATCGGCATCTGGCGCTGGGCCGTGATCGCCAAGACGGGCATGCAGTTCGAGAACCTGCTGATGCGCGGCGCCCTGGACTACCTCGTCCACGTGGACAACCAGGACCCCGAGTTCCGGTACCTCACCCACGAGATCACCGAGGAGACGCACCACACCCAGATGTTCCAGGAGCTGGTCAACCGCACCGGCGTGGACACCCCCGGCTCGCGGCGCTGGTTCCGCAACGTCAGCCGGGTCCTGCCGCTGGCCGGATCGCTGTGGCCCGAGGTGTTCTTCACCGGCATCCTCGCGGGCGAGGAGCCCATCGACCACCTCCAGAAGGCCGCCCTGCGCAGCGGCGAGCCCGTGCACCCGCTCCCGCAGCGGATCATGCAGATCCACATCGCGGAGGAGGCCCGGCACATCTCCTTCGCCCACGAGTTCCTGCGACTGCGCGTCCCGGGCTACGGAAAGGTCCGCCGCGGCGTCCTGTCCGTGTTCTTCCCGGTGATCATGCGGACCCTGTGCGACGTCATCATGATTCCCGACCGCAGGTCCGCC
>NZ_WWIA01000515.1 GCF_009870065.1 Streptomyces sp. SID5785
GTGTGCTTGTGGTAGAAGACCAGGATCAGGTGGAGGACCACGAGGGCCGCCATGATGCCCGGCAGCAGCAGGATGTGGATCGAGTAGAAGCGCGCCACGATGTCGTGGCCGGGGAACTCGCCGCCGAAGAGGAAGAACGACAGATACGTGCCCACGACCGGCACGGACAGCGTCATGCCCTCGATGAGCCGCATGCCCGCCCCGGACAGCAGGTCGTCGGGGAGCGAGTAGCCGAGCAGCCCTTCGAACAGCGCGAGGAACAGCAGCAGCCAGCCGAACACCCAGTTGACCTCGCGCGGCCTGCGGAACGACCCGGTGAAGAAGTGCCGCATCATGTGCACGAACATCGCCGCGACGAAGATCAGCGCCGCCCAGTGGTGGATCTGCCGGATCAGCAGACCGCCGCGCACGTCGAAGCTGATGTCGAGCGTCGAGGAGTACGCCTCCGACATCCGGACGCCGTTCAGCGGCACGTAACTGCCGTGGTACTCCACCTCGTTCATCGACGGGTGGAAGAAGAGGGTGAGGTAGACGCCGGTCAGGATCAGGATGAGGAACGTGTACAGGCAGATCTCGCCCAGCATGAAGGACCAGTGGTCCGGAAACACCTTCCGCAGGTACTTCCGGCCGAGCCCGTACACCCCGAGCCTGCCGTCCGCCCAGTCGGCGATCCGCTCGCCCGCCCTCGTGGTCTCCGTCATGAAGCGCGCCTCCTGTGAGTGCTCACTACGGAGACCGCGGAGACCGGGCGGTTTGTGACATCCCGGCCACCGATGTGTGCCAGGTCACACGGCGGGCCGCCACGCGTACCGGACGTCGGGCTCGCGCTCCTCGTTGCGGGAGCCGTCCGTCTCCTCGACGGCCCGGAAGCCGTGCCGCTCGTAGAACCGCCGCGCGCCCGCGTTCACCTGGAACGTCCACAGGTCGAGCCCGGCCGGCCTGCGCTCCTTGGCCAGGGCCAGCAGCCGCCCGCCGAGCCCGCGGCCCTGCCGGTCGGGATCCACGTACAGCTGGTCGAGTTCGTCGCCGTCGAGCACCAGCAGCCCGGCGACCGCTCCGTCCTCCCCGACGGCCACCCAGGTCTCGCGGCTCGGCACGACCACGTGCGTGAACCAGGCGCGCACCCCGTCGTCGTCGTGCGCGCGCCGCACGGTCGGCAGCGCGGCCGTGAACGCGCGCAGCCACACCGCCGCCGCGGGCAGTGCGTCGGCCGCCCCGGCGCGGCGCAGGGTGAGAGGGCCGCCGGGGGCGGGGTACACGTCGTGCGGCACAGCGGTCTCCGGTCCGTTCGGTGAGGTGGGACGAGGCGGGGTCAGGTGCGGTTGAGGGTGCGGGTCACGCCCGCGACGACGGCCGTCGTCAGGACCCAGCCGACCGCGATCAGCCCGTACGCCAGGTTCTGCAGCCAGGGCTGCGCCCAGTGCCACACGTCCCGCTGGCCGAGGCCGCCGACCGGGATCAGCAGGTCGAGCGCGTACGCGACCGGGTGGAACGGCGGGCCCTCGCCCGCCTTGTTCGGCACGGGCGCGTGGGTGCGGAAGGCCAGTGAGCCGAGCAGGGTGAGCAGGGCCAGCCACAGCCCGGCCAGCCACGGCCGGTAGCCGTAGCCGACCGTCGCGTCGAGCAGCCCGCCCCAGACGCGGCCGGCCGGGCCGAGCAGGGCGCGCCGCCTCCGTTCCCGCACGAGCAGGACCCGGCGCGCCTCGCTCTCGTGCCCCAGGCGCCGGTAGTAGGAGGCCAGTTGTTCGTACGGCTGCGGGACGTACCGGGTCTGCAGGCGCAGCCAGGCCAGCCGGTGCGTGGCGTCCTCGCGCTGGGTGGCGGCGGTCGGTTCCACCCAGTCGTAGGTCAGCCCGTCCAGGCCGAGCGGTGAGCGCCAGGTGCCGGGGCGGTCCTGGATCCGCGTCGCGTGCGCATTGCGCAGGTCCACACCGCCGGCGGGCGGCCGGGCGAGCCGCAGGTCGATCGCGCCGAGCTGCGCGCCGACGCACATCAACGACGCGCCCTGGCCGAGCAGTTCGGCGTCGTGGAAGGAGAGCAGGTCGTCGATCCGGGCGCCGCGCAGCCGGACCCGGCCGTCGGCGCGCCAGCCCCGGTTCAGCCGGACCGTGGAGGCCCGCAGCGCGTCGCCGTTGAACGCGATCTCGTCCGGGGCGGCGGCCACGATCCGCGCCCCGTGCATCCACAGCCCGCCCGGGAGCTCCGCCCCGGGCAGCACGAAGCGTCCGTGGGCGACGAAGTCCTCGCAGAAGACCCCGCCCTGCATCACGAGGCCGCCCGCGTTCACCGCGAGCCCCTCGTCGTTCACGAGGTGGGCGCGGTCCAGGCGCAGCCCGCCCGCGATGTGCGTGTGCACGAGGTTCACGGCGCCGCGGCGGCCGCCGCCGGTGACCGTGGAGCCGCGCAGGTCGAGCCGCCCGCCGATCTGCGCGGTCGGCGCGTGGAAGGCGGGGAGGGTGCAGCCGGTGACCGCGAAGGCGAGCGTGCTCGCGCCCTCCAGCGTCACCGGTCCGTCGAACGTGCAGTCCTCGAACCGTACGAGCCGGGTGATCTCGGCCCCGTCCAGGGCCAGGGCGCCCTCGATGCGGGCGTCCCGGAACACGCAGGGCTCGGAGCCGGGAGCGGGGTCCAGGACCGCATGCCGCACGTCCGCGGCGGCGACGACGGAGCGTCCGGGGCCGGCCGGCGGCTGCGGGGTGCTCATCGGCGCAGCATTCCACACCGGCGCCGTCCGTCCGGCCCGCTGGCGTGAACCTTGTGCCTACCCATGGGTACTCCGTGTGACGTGACGCCACTCTTCCCCACAAGTCGGACAGCGTCACGAAAACGATCGAGTCATCTCTGGAAAACGATCGCATTGCGTGCATGGATGCTCACGGATGGGCAATGATCGCCGTGGCGTTCACACGCTGCACACCAATCACATCCGTTGCACACACGCAGGGAGAGGGAGGACGGTCATGGAGAAGAAGACCGAGACCACGAAGAAGGCGTACGTCGCTCCGGCGATGGCGAAGCAGGGCGACTTCACCAAGGTCACCGCCGGCTACTTCGTCGGCCCCAGCAAGGAGTTCTGGTCCCGCCGCATCGTCTGACGTTGCGTCCGACGACCCGCGTGACACCGCTCCGCCGACCGGCGGAGGCCGCCGAGGACAGGTGAAGATGCAGCCCGCACGCCCCGCACAGCCGCCGGAACTGCGCGACTGTTTCGTCGTTCTCCCGGACACCCCCCGGGGGCGTGCGACCGCCGGGCGACTGGCCGCGTCCGGTGCCGGCCCCGGTGGCCGGCCCGCAGCACCCGTCCGGGCCGACGACGTACCCGGCGAGGTGTTCCGGTACCCCTCCGGACGCCCCTGGGTGATCGTCCGCTCCCGCCTGCGCCGCGTCAGCGGCGCGGAGCAGGGAGCGGACGCCGTCGTCGTCATCGGCCCCACCGGCGTTCCCGACCTGGCCGCCGACCTGGCCGCCGCCCGGGACAGCGCCGACCTGCACCAGCGGCTCGCCCGCCGCCTGCCCGGCGTGCACCACGTCGTCTCCCGCGTCGGCGGCGAGACCTGGGTGCGCGGCACCGCCTCCGGACTGCGCCGGGTCCACACGACGGACGGGGCGCACCCGCTCGCCTCCGACCGGCCCGCCGTCCTGGCCCACCTCACGGACGCCGCACTCGACGAGAGCGCACTCGCCCTGCGCCTGCTCGACTTCGTGCCGCACCCGCTCGGCGACCGCCCCGTGTGGCGCGGCCTCGACACGACCGACCCCGCCCACGCGCTCGTGCTGCGCGCCGACGGCACCCGCACCACCCGCCGCTGGTGGCAGGCACCGGAGCCCGAACTGCCCCTGGCCGAAGGCGCCGCACGGCTCGGCGACGCACTCGACCGGGCCGTCCGCGCGCACGTCGGCGACCGCACCCGGGTCAGCTGCGAACTGTCGGGCGGCCTCGACTCGACGTCCCTCGCCTTCCTCACCCGGCGCGCCGGACCGGCCGACCTGTCCCTGCTCACCGTCGCCTCCCGCGAGCGTCACGCCGAGGACGAGACGTGGGCCCTGCGCGCCGTGGACCTCGCCCGCGCCGAGCGCCCCGACGGCCTCACCCACGACCTGGTGCCCGCGGACCGGGTCCCGCTCTTCTACGCCGGGGTGAGCGAGCCGCTCGCGCCCGCCGAACCGCCCGGCGACGAACCGCTGCCCGGCGCGGCCGGCCGGGCCCGCGCCCGGATGCTCCTCGCCCGCGCCGCGGACCGCGGCTCCACCTGCCACATCACCGGCTACGGCGGCGACGAACTGTTCATGCCGCTGCCCGCCGTCGCCGGTGATTTGCTGCCCCGCCGGCCGCTCGCCGCATGGAACCGGATCGGCGCGGTGCGCCACCAGCTGGGCTGGCCGCTCGCCGCGACCGCCCGCGCCCTGCTCACCCGCGGCGCCTACCGCTCCTGGCTCGCCGACGCCGTCACCGACGAAGGCCTCCCGACCGCCCGCACCCCCCAACTCGACTGGGGCGTACGGCAGTCACTGCCGCCCTGGCTCACCGCCGACGCCCGCGCGCTCGTCCGCGACGCCTTCCGCGCGGCCGCCGCCGACGCCCGGCCGCTCGCCCCGCGCCCGGGACGCCACCTCGACCTCGACACCCTGCGCATGGGCGCCCGGCACTTCCGGACGCTGGAGGACTACGGGCTGGGCCTCGGACTCCCGGTGGCGGCACCCCTGTACGCCGACCACGTCATCGAGGCGACCCTCGCCGTACGCCTCACCGACCGGATCGACCCCGCCCGGTACAAGCCGCTGCTCGCCGAGGCCGTGCGGGACGTCGTGCCCGCCGCGCTGCGGGCCCGCACCACCAAGGACCACATGAACGGCGACACGGTCCAGGGCCTCGTCCGCCACGCCGGCGAACTCGGGCGGCTCTGGGAGCCCGCCGCGTCCCGCCTGGCCGGGCTCGGCCTGGTCGACGCGGGCCGGCTCGAGGCGCTCGCCGCCGACCCCCACTCGCCCCTGCACGCCCGGTACTCGATCGACTCCACGGTCGCCTGCGAGATGTGGCTGCGCGCGACCACCACCCCCACCCCGCACAGAGAGGCGCTCACCCCGTGAAGCTCAGGGACGGCATATCGGTCACCGCGACCGACTTCGGGGGCGTGCTCCTCGACCAGCGCTCCGGCACCTACTGGCAGTTGAACGAGTCGGGGACGCTCGTCGTCGGCGCGCTCGCCGAAGGACTCGCGGCCCCCGAGATCGTCGACCGGCTGATGGCCGCGTTCGACGTGGAGCGGGACCGGGCCGAGGCCGACGTCGCCGGCCTCGCCCGGCAGCTCGTCGACGCGAAGATGGCCACGCCGTGAGCACCGAGATGACGATGCCGGGCCGGCGCACCCATGGGCTGCGCACCCGGGCGGCCGTCGGGCTCGCGCTCCTCGTGGCGCGGCTGCGCCCCGACCGGCTGCGCCGCGTCCTGTCCCTCCTCGCCCGTGGCGCCCGCCCGGCGCCGCACGACACGGCGCTGGCCGCGTACGCGTCGGTCGTCGCCACGAGCCGGCGCTGCGCGGGCTG
>NZ_WWIA01000516.1 GCF_009870065.1 Streptomyces sp. SID5785
GCCCGGACATCCCCTTCACGCCCGCACTGCGATTACGGCGCGTGGCCCCGATCCTGCGCATGGCCGACGGCCCCGGCGGTCCGGTCTGGGCGGCCAACGGACACGCCTGGCCGGTGCCCGCCGCCGCGTCCGACCGGCTCCTCGCCCCGCTGCGCGCACCCCACACCGCGATCAGCGTGGCCGCCCTGGCCCGCGCCGCCCGGCTGCGGCCCGGCTCCCCCGCCCTGCTCGGCCCGCTCGGCGCCCTGTACCGGGCCCGCGCCCTCGACGTGGCCTCTCCCGAGGGGCACCGCGCGTGAACGGCCCCGCCCCGCCCCGCCCCGACGTCCTCGACCCACTGGACTGGCAGGTCTTCGCACGGGCCTACTGGGGGCGCCGCCCCGTCGTGCTGCGGCCCCCGGCGCCGGGCCCCGTCCTGTTCGACCGGCACGAGGTGTTCGAGGCGGCCGTCGTCGCCGCGCAGCACCGCACGAGCGCGGCCCGGGCCGAACTGACCGTGGGGGCACGGCTGCTCATCGACCCCGGCGACCTGCTGCCGCAGCAGGAGGACTCCACGTTCACCTGCTACGACCGGCGGCTGGTGCGGCAGCTCGACGGGCAGCCGTTCGCCCTGACCGTGCGGACCCTGCATGCGGCGCACCCCGCCCTGTGGGCCCGGGAGCGCGCGTTCCTCGCCGGGCTGTGGGACGCGGTGGGCCCGCCGCCCGACGGGGCGCGCACGACGCTGTGGCACGGGAGCCACGGGCCGGGCGGACCCGGCCCGGCGCGTGACGCGGGCTTCGTGTGCGTCCTGTCCGGGCGCCGCCGCCTGCGGGTCACGGGCCCGGCGGGCGCGGCGGTGGCCGTGACCGAGCCGGGCGATCTGCTCTATCTGCCGCCCGGCCATGCCTGGTCGGCGCCGCCCGCGCCCCGGCCCGTGACGACGGTAC
>NZ_WWIA01000517.1 GCF_009870065.1 Streptomyces sp. SID5785
GGCCACGTACGGCGCCTGCTGCGCGAGGGCGCGTTCGGCCGGCCGCTCGTCGCCCACTGCCAGACCACTTGGTACCGCGACACCGCCTACTACGCCGTCCCGTGGCGCGGCCGGTGGGAGACCGAGGGCGGCGGCCCCGCCATGGGGCACGGCATCCACCAGACCGACCTGCTCCTGGACCTCATGGGCCCCTGGGACGAGGTGCGCGGGATGGCGGCGCGGCTCGTGCACGACGTGGAGACCGAGGACGTGTCCACCGCGCAGGTCCGGTTCGCGAGCGGAGCCGTCGCCACCGTCGTCAACAGCGTGCTCAGCCCCGACGAGGTCAGCCGCATCCGCATCGACTGCGCGCACGCCACGATCGAGCTGACCCACCTGTACGGCTACCGCAACGCCGACTGGCGCATCACCCCCGCCCCCGGCGTCCCCGAGGAGACCGTCGCCGCCTGGCGCGACTTCGGCACGGACGAGCCCAGCTCGCACCTGGCGCAACTGCGCGCCCTCGTCGCCGACATCAAGGCCGGCCGGCGGCACCCGACGAGCGGCGCGGGCGGACGCCAGACCCTCGAGTTCATCACCGCCCTCTACAAGTCCGCCTTCACCGACGCCCCGGTCCGCGCGGGCGAGATCGGCCCCGGCGACCCCTACTACACCGCCCTGCACGGCGGCGCCCCCGGCTGTGCCCCCGCCACCCCGCGCAAGGAAGAGGCCTCCGCATGACGCTCGCTCTCACTCACGCCCACGGCGACCGGATCACCGTGACCCACGAGGGCACCGGCACCGAGCTGTTCGCCTACGTCTACCGCCCCGAGGCCGCGTGGGAGGCGCCCAAGCCGTAC
>NZ_WWIA01000518.1 GCF_009870065.1 Streptomyces sp. SID5785
TAAGGCAAGGCCCCGGCCGCGCGGGGCGCGACCGGGGCTCGTGCAGACGGACCAGCGGGTCTCACTTGCGGTTGTAGAGCCGCATCGTGACGGGGCCGAACACGGCGATCAGGGCGGCCGCCCAGCCGAGCGACCACAGCACCGCGCCGTCGGACCAGTCGCCCGCCATGAGGCCGCGGACGGCGGAGGCGACGTGGGTGACGGGGTTGTTGTTGACGAAGGCCTGGAGCCAGCCGGGCATCGTCGTGGGCTCGACGAAGATGTCGCTGAGGAACGTCAGCGGGAAGATCACCATCATGCTGACGCCCATGACGGACTTCTCGGTGCGCAGGAGCAGCCCGAACATGGTCCAGATCCACGAGAAGGCGAACGCGAACACCAGCAGCACGGCGACGCCCGCGAGGACGCCGAGGACCCCGCCGCCGGGCCGGAAGCCCATGATCAGGCCGACGGCGAGCATGACGGCGGACGCGATCGTGTAGCGCAGGGCGTCGCCGAGGAGGTAGCCGACCATGACCGCGGGCCGCCAGATCGGCAGGGTGCGGAAGCGGTCGAAGACGCCCTTCTCGATGTCGGTGTTGACGGAGATGCCGGTGTACATCGTGATCATGACGACGGACATCACGAGGATGCCGGGCAGCAGGTACTGGATGTACTGGTCGGGGGAGCCGGCCAGGGCGCCGCCGAAGAGGTACGTGTACATCAGCACCATCATGATCGGGAACGCCGTCACATCGAACAACTGTTCTGGAACGTGTTTGATCTTCAGGACCGCGCGCCAGCCGAACGTGAGGGACGCGGCGAGCGCGCCGGGCCGCCGCGGCCGGTCGCCGGAGACCAGCAGCGCGGCCAGGGAGTCGGCGCTGACCGGGGCGAGTTCCTGCGCCTCGGTGGTGGTGGCGGTGCTCATGCCGGGTCCTCCTCGGGGGTCCGGTCGGTCAGGGCCAGGAACACCTCGTCGAGGCTCGGCTGGCCCAGGGAGAAGTTGTCGACGGTGATCCCGGCCGCGGCCAGCTCCGCCAGCGCCCGGGAGGCGGCCTGCGCCGCGCCCCGCCCGTTGTCCGCGCCGCCCACCCGCGCGGTCAGCGCCACCGGGTCCGGCTCCAGCTGCACGGGCGCGTCGAGCACGGCGGCGAGCAGCCGCTCCGCGTCCGGCCGCCGATGCGCGTCCCGCAGCCGTACGTGCACGGCGCCCGCGCCCACCGAGGACTTCAGCTCGCCCTTGGTGCCCTCGGCGATCACCCGCCCCTTGTCGATGACCGCGATCCGCGCCGCCAGCCGGTCGGCCTCGTCCAGGTACTGGGTGGTGAGCAGGACCGTGGTGCCCTGGGCGACGACGGCCCGGACGATGTCCCACACCTGGTTGCGGCTGCGCGGGTCGAGGCCGGTGGTCGGCTCGTCCAGGAACAGCAGGTCCGGGGTGTTCAGGATGGACGCGGCGATGTCGATGCGGCGCCGCATGCCGCCCGAGTAGTTCTTCACCTGGCGCCCGGCCGCCTCCGCGAGCCCGAAGGCCGTCAGGAGCTGGTCCGCGCGGTCCGCCGCCGGCTTCTTGCCGTGGCCGGTCAGCCTGGCGAGCAGCACCAGGTTCTCCTGGCCCGTCAGATCCTCGTCCACGGACGCGTACTGGCCGGTCAGGCTGACCCGGGAGCGCACCGCGTCCGCCTCGCGCACCACGTCGTGGCCAAAGACATGGGCCTCGCCCGCGTCCGGCCGCAGCAGGGTGGCGAGCATCCGCACGGTCGTGGTCTTGCCCGCGCCGTTCGGCCCGAGCACGCCGTAGACGGTGCCGGCCGGGACGCTCAGGTCCACACCGTCGACCGCGCGGTTCTCGCCGAAGGTCTTGACCAGTCCCGCCGTCTCGATGGCGAGGCCGGTGCGGGTCGTCGCGGCGGTGGTGGTGGTCCGCGTGCTGCTCATGTCGGGCTGCCCCTCTCGGTCACGTCACAGGGGCAGACCGGCCGGAGGGCGCGAACTCATCGGACCGGTGCCCCACCGGAGCCGCACAGCCCTTGCGCCGTCCGGCTCCGGTGGAGCACTGGGCCGAACGGGTGTTACCTGGACGGGGGAGCTAGGAGGACGAACATGCGCCGAACAACTCCGGCCGTCGCCGCGGCCACCCTCGTCGCGGGCGGCGTGCTCGCGGTGACCGCAGCGGCCCCGGCCAGTGCGGGCAACGGCGGCGGTGACGTCGTCTGGGGGACGGTCGTCTCCCGGGGCGACCTCAACCTCCGCTCGGGTCCGAGCACTTCGGACCCGGTCGTCTACAAGCTGGCACCGGGCAGCCAGGACCGCATCGAGTGCGCGACGAACGGCTCGTCGGTGCACGGCGACCCTGCCTGGTTCTGGCTCATCGGCGCCCGCGGCTGGGCCAGCGCCGCCTACATCGACACCGACGGCCGCTCCGTGCCGAGTTGCACGACGCCGTGCCCGCCCGATCATCCGCAGCGCGACAGCAGCCCCAGCGGCTTCTGGTTCCGCTCGGACACCAGCATCGAGTTCGGCGTCAGGTACTGAGACGCCCTCCTTCCGCGCCGAGGTCGCGGACCGCAGCGGACGGCGCCCCGGAGGCCACTGGCCTCCGGGGCGCCGTCCGTGGTGTGCGTGCTGCCGCGCGCCGGTCAGGCGTACTCGTTCGACGAGTAGTAGCGGTAGTAGGTCCCGAGGAAGACACCGCCGGCGACGAGCGCGCCGAGGACGACCGACCACAGGACCGTGCCGTTGGCGAGGCTGTGCAGGAAGCCGATCGAGACGCCGGCCAGCACGCCCCACGCGCCCGCACGGGCGAAGAAGTGCCGGCCCGCCTGCGCCGCCGACCACCGGTGGACGCCGAAGCAGAGCACGGCCACGAGGACGCCGGTGACGAAGCCCAGCGCGATGTTGCCGCCGGTGACCTCGCCGCCGTAGCGCTGGATGCTCGCCGCCCACAGTCCGTAGGCGGCGCCGGCGACGACCGGCAGGACCAGTCCCGCGCTGCCGGGGGAGAGGGCCGTGCCGCTGCCGCGTCGGTGTGTTGCGGGTGCCGCGTGATGAGCCATGTCGGGCTCCTTTCTGCGTCTCACCGGAACGCCGCTGTGCCCCCTGGGCGTGCCGGAACCCCGACTTCCATTGGGCTCTCGCGGCGGGCGTCGCGCAACATGCGGTGACGCGGGGCCCGTGTTTCGCTGGGCCCATGAACATCGTGCTGTTCGGCGCCACCGGCATGGTCGGCAGCCGTATCGCCGCCGAGGCCCTCGCCCGCGGCCACCGGGTCACCGCGGTCAGCCGCTCCGGCGACTCCCCGCTGCCCGGGGTGACCGCGGCCGCCGCGGACTGCTCCGACCCCGTCAAGGTGGGCGAGCTCGCGGACGGCCACGACGCGGCCGCCAGCGCCCTCGCGCCGCCCCGCGACGGTTCGGACCCGCAGGTGCCCTTCCTGGCCCTCAACGAGGCGCTCGTCGCCGGGGTCCGCAGGTCCGGGGTGTCCCGCCTCGTGGTCGTCGGCGGTGCGGGCAGCCTCCTCGCGGCGCCGGGCCGGATGCTCGTCGACCAGCCCGACTTCCCGGACGCCTACCGGGGCGAGGCGCTGGCCCACCGCGATGTCCTGACGTATCTGCGCACCGTCGACGACCTCGACTGGACCTGCGTCTCGCCCGCGGCCGAGATCGCCCCCGGCGAGCGCACCGGCGAGTTCCGCATCGGCGGCGACCGGCTCATGACCGACGCGCACGGCAACAGCAGGATCAGCGCCGAGGACTACGCGATCGCCTTCGTCGACGAGGTCGAGCGGGACGCGCACTCCCGGGGCCGCATGTCGGTCGCGTACTGACCGGTCACCCGCTCACGGGCGGCCCAGGAGCTCGAGGACACGGTCGAGGGCGGCCGGGGCCAGATGCCGGCGCAGCGCCTCGACGACGTCCTCGGGCGTGCCCCGGCTGTCGATCCTGATTACGCCGTAATCGCGGCCGCCGCGCCGCTCCGAGCGGGCCGCCGGGACCGAGGGCGTCGGCAGTGCCCCGTGGACGCCGGGCAGCGCCTGGTCCTCGCGCGGCAGCCGGGCGATCCGGCGGGCGTCCTCGACCGAGACGCGGCCGTCCGCGAGCGCCTCCTGGATGTCGTCGCGCAGCTTCATCAGGGACAGCCGCTGCGAGACGAAGCCCTGCGTCTTGCCGATGCGGGCCGCGACCTGGCGCTGCGAGTAGCCGTAGGCGGTGATCAGGCCCTGGATGGCCTGCGCCTGCTCCAGCTCCGTGAGGTCGTCGCGCTGCACGTTCTCGATCAGCGCGTCCTCGTCGGTGCGGCTCGCGTCCTCCCGGACCAGGACCGGCACCTCGTCCAGGCCCGCCATCCGGGCCGCGGCGAGCCGCCGGTGCCCGTGCAGCACCACGTAGGGGGCCGCGCCGACGGCCTCCGTGTGGTGCGGGTGGGCCGCGAGGAACACAGCCGCGGGGACCACGCCGAGGGCCTGCAGCACCCCGCGCTCGCGCACCGTCTCGGCGAGTCCCTCCAGGTCACGCAGCTCGTGGCGGGGGTTGTCGGGGTTGTCGGCGAGCTCGCCGACGGCCACCGTGAACGGCGTGGTGTCGGGGCGTCTGCGCGCGGCCGGGGCGGTCGCCGGGGTGTCCGCGCCCGTGGCCAGCAGGGAGGACAGATCGGTGCGGCGGCCCATCAGGCGGTCACCTTCTTCTTCCCGTTCGGCTTCTGCGCGCTCTGCGTGTTCTGCGTGCTCGGTGTGCTCTGCGTGTTCTTCGTGTTCTTCGCGCGGGGCTTGCGGGCCGGCTTCGGGATCGCGGCGAGCCCCACCTCCAGTGCGAGCCGGAAGAAGTCCTCGCGGGCCTGGAGCGCGACGCGGTTGGCGCCGTACTGGGTGACGACCAGGCCGTCGGCGCTGGCCCGGGTGTGCAGCTTGTAGTGGCGCACGACGGTGCGGGCGAGCGGCCAGCCCTGGCCCTCGACGAACGCGCGGGTCTGCGTCAGGTCCGCCTTGCCGTCGCGCGGGTCCCAGTTGTTGATGACCACGCGGAACGGCAGCCCGCGCGGCTTCACGACCCGCTCGATCGTGCGCTGCGTCGGCTGGAAGCCCAGCGGCTCGGGCTCGACCGGCACGATCACGTCCGTGGCGTTGGACAGCACCGCGCGCAGGGCGTCGGCGGCGGCGCCCTTGCCCAGCGGGTCGCCCGCGTCGTCCTCGGCGAGGTCGAGCCAGCCCGGGGTGTCGACGAAGACGTGCTGGGCGGAGGGGATGCGGGACAGGGCCGCGAGACCCGCGAGGTCGTCGTGGGCCTGCACGAAGTCGAACGGCAGGTCCTCGCCGACGCGTTCGGACCACCACACGGCGGAGCCCTGGGGGTCGATGGAGACGGCGACGACGGGCGGCTGTCCGTCGCCGCCGGGGGCGCCGGCGCCGAGGACGTCGGCGGTGACGGCGGCCAGGTTGACGGCGAGGGTGGACTTACCGACGCCGCCCTTCTGATTGAGGATCACGTGTACGTGCGCCACGAGGTACTCCCGTATGGGGCGGGTTTGGGGGGTTTTGCTCGTGGCTACTCTGGCAGTGCGGGTCTTCCGGGGCGCGGGTACACGCCGGTGCGTCGTCGGCCGGCGGCCGGCGGGGCGTGATCGGGCCGTGCGGCGCGGCCGCCGGCCGCACGGTCACGGCGAGACGGCCCAGCCCACGGCTCCGAGCACCAGGAACGCGCCGAGCAGCACCTTCGCCGAGGCGCCCAGGAACAGCGGCCGCGTGCCGGACGGCCCCCTGACCACCCCGATCGCCGAGTCGACCGACCCCTGGTCCCCGAACAACCGCTTGGGGTACGCCGAGGACAGCAGCAGCACGTACGCCCCGACCCGCATCCGGTACCGCAGCACCGCCGCGCTCGCCCCGAACAGCGGCAGCGGCATCCGCCCGAGCACCAGCACCACCAGCCACGACAGGAACGACACGGCCCACCACCCGGCCGTCACGACGGCGCCGACGAGCACCGCGGGCAGCATCAGCAGCGGGCGCAGCAGCACGGCGGCCCGGTTCAGCGGACCGGAGTGCAGCCGCAGCTGCACCGGGTGGGCGAGCGGCCCGCCGGGCAGGAGCGGCGGCAGCCGGTCCGTGAGGAGCATCGCCGACGCCGCCCACCGCGCCTCGTACGCCACGAACGCCGCGAGGAAGCGCTCCAGGGGTTCCGGGGCCCGGCCGAGCAGCAGCGCCCCGCACCACGCGGCCACGGCGGCCGGCACGGCGGCGACGGCCAGGGCGAGCAGCACCAGCGCGTGCGGCAGCAGCACCAGCAGCCGCAGCAGGACGCCGCACCGGTTCTGCCTGCCGGGCGGGGGCACCTCGAGCTCGGGGAGCGGTTCGGTGCCGGGGAGGAGCGGGACCGTGCCGAAACCGGGAGACGTGGACATGCCGCAACTGTGCACAGCGCCGCAGGTCGCGGCATCCGCTGGCACCCGTTCAGGTGGGTCCCGGCGAGGACCTCTCCTCGGGGCCCTGTTTCAACTCCCTTGATATTCAGGCGAGTTGGTGACGCGCAGCGGCCTGAGCAGGAGAGGTGTCGCCAGCAGCAGCACCCCGGCGGCGGCCAGTGCGGCCCGCGTCCCGGTGACCGCCGCGAGCGCCCCCCAGGCCAGGGTCAGCGCCGCCGTCACCGCCTTGCCGGTGACCGTCCAGGCCGACAGCACGCGGGCCACCCGGTCGGGGTCCGTGCGCCGCAGCCGCTCCCCGGCCAGGACCGGGTTGAAGACGCCGCAGCAGAAGATCAGGCCCAGCTCGACGGCCATCACGGTGAGCAGACCCGGGACGCCGGTCCCGGTGCACGCCAGGCCCACCGGCCAGCACGCACGCGCCGCACCGCTGACCCGCAGCACCCGCCCGGCCCCGTACCGCCGGACGAGCCGGGGCGCGAGCCGCGAACCGAGCAGTCCGCCCAGGCACGGAACGCTGAAGGCGAGGCTGTACTCCCAGACCGGGAAGCCGAGCTCGCGCAGCATCAGGACGGCCATGAGCGGGGCGCCGACCATGATCAGCCCGTTCACCAGGGCCGAGTTCAGGAACAGCGCCCGCAGGTCGGGCCTGCGCCACAGGTGGGTCCAGCCCTCGGTGATCTCCGCCCGGCCGATCCGGGCGGAGGCGCTGCGGGGCGGCTCCGGCTCGGGGGCGCGGATCGCGCGGACGCCGCACGCCGACAGGACGTAGCTCACCGCGTCCCCGACGATCGCCGTCAGCGGGCCGAGCGCCCCGATCGCGGCGCCGCCCAGCGGCGGCCCGAGCGCCGTCGCCGTCCAGGTCGTCGACTCGAACCGGGCGTTCGCGAGGAGCAGCCCCTCCGCCGGGACGAGGGCCTTCAGATGCGCCCCGCTGGCGGCCCTGAACGCGATGTCGGCGGTCGCCACCACCACGGAGACGAGCACCAGCAGGCCGAAGCTCAGCGCGTCCAGGGCGTACGCGAGCGGCAGCGTCAGGAGCGCCGCGGCGCGCGCGAGGTCGGCCCCGATCATCACCGGCCGCTTGCGGCGGAACTCCACCCACGGGCCGAGCGGCACCGCGAGCAGCGCCGCGACCGCGATCCCGGCCGCCGCCAGGAACGACACCTGCGCCGGGCTGCTGCCCAGCATCAGCACCGCGATCAGCGAGAACGCGTCGAGTGCCAGCCGACTGCCCGCCGTGCTCACCGCGTACGCGGCCCACAGCCGTCCGAAGTCCCGCCCGAGCCCGGCCCGCTCGCCGGTGCCGCCGGCCGCCGTCCCTGTCGTCACCGGGGGATCCAACGCCCCGCGGCCCCGCCCCGGCAAACAACCGGCGGGCCCGACCGCACAACCGGTGGTTGTATGGATGATGTGAGCATGGGCATGGACATCGACGCCGTACGCACCTTCCTCGCCGTCGCCGACGAGGGGCAGATCCAGATCGCCGCGCAGGAGCTCGGCATCACCCAGCAGGCCGCCTCCAAGCGCATCGCGGCCCTGGAGCGGCGGCTCGGCGTGCGCCTGTTCACCCGGACCCCGCGCGGCGCCCTGCTCACCCTCGACGGGCAGACGTTCCGGCCGCACGCCCGCGCCCTCGTCGAGGCCGCCGAGCGCGCCCTCGCCGCCGTGCGCCCCGGCAGCCGCCCGCTGCGCGTCGACGTCCTCGGCACCAACCTCATCACCAACGGCCTGCTCCACGACTTCCACCGGGCCCGCCCCGACGTCCCCCTCGACGTCGTCGCGCTCGGCGACGGCCGGGCCGCCCTGGAGAGGGTGCGCGACGGCGGGCTCGACGCCGCGTTCTGGGTGTGCCGGGTGCCCGACCGGCGGCTGCCGCCCGGGGTGTCCGCCACCCGCGTCGTCGACGAGCCGGTCGTCCTCGTCACCGGCGCCGCCCACCCGCTCGCCGACGCCGCCGAGGTCACCCCCGCCTCGCTCGCCGGACACCGGATCTGGATGCCCGGGCTCGCCGCGGGCAGCGAATGGGCCGCGTACTACGAGGAACTGGCCGCCGCGTACGGCCTGACCATCGACACCGGCGGCCCCAACCTCGGCGGCGGGCACCTGCTGCGCACCGTCGCCGACGCCCCGGACGTCGCCACTCTCATGGGCACCCGCACCCCGCTCGTGCGGCCCGCGGGCATCGAACTGCGCACCGTGCCGGTGGTCCGCCCCACGCCGCTCTACCCGCTCGCGCTCATGTGGCGCGACGACAACCCGCACCCCGGCCTCGCCGCCCTGCGCGAGCGGCTCACCGCGGACTACCGGCCGCCCGCCCAGGAAGGACACTGGCTGCCCGACTGGGCGTGACGGCCCGTCACCGTGCGCACCGTGCGGCCGTGACAGGGCCTACTCGGGAGCGTCGTCCGGCGGGGTCTGCCGGGAGCGGCGCTGGCGGACCTGCCACATGCGGAACGCCGCCGCGAGCACGATCAGCCCGATCCCCGCCGCGACCACCGCGATCGCCCCCGAGGACACCGAGGTCACGTCCACCTCGAAGGTGATCGGATCGCCCCAGGGCCGGCCGTCGCTGCGGGTGTAGAGCTGCGCGGTGAGCTCCGCCTTGCCGTTGGCCCTGGCCGTCACGCCGACGTGCGTCGTGTGGTTCGCGGAGCCCGCCGCCTGCACCGCGACCTTCGGGTCGTTGACCCGCAGCCGCTCCGCGTCGGAGGACCGGACGCGCAGTTCGAGCCCGGCGACCGGCTGTTGCAGCGCGTTGTCGACCGTGACCGGGATCTGCGCGTCGCCCGACGTGAGGGTCACCGTCGTCTTCGGCACCAGCCGCAGCGACGCCACCGACGCCGTCAGGAACTCCGTCGTCCGCTCCTGGAACTCCTCCTGGTCCGGGGTCTGCCGGGCCCGCCAGGCCGTCGACAGGGCCCGGGCCATCGCCGCGTGCACCGACTGCGTCGTGCCCCGCGGATCGGCCAGCACCGTGGCCAGCGTCGCAAGGCCGTCCAGATCGCCCGCGGCGGCGCCGATCTGCTGCGCCGACAGCTGCTCGACCCGCAGCGCGGCCGGATAGTCCGCGGACGGCCCGGCCGTCCCGTCCACCGCGTCGTTCCCCGCGGAGCGCAGCGTCGCCGGTTCCAGCCAGCCGTCCTCGGTGCCCGCGTCCAGCACCGCACCCAGCGTCCTCGCCGCGCGCCCGGACAGCTCCCGGGGCGGTACGACGACGTGCCGCGAGCCGGTGCGCAGCTGCTCGGAGAGGTCGCTGACGGCGCCCTCGTCGGGGCCGGTGTCCCGCGCGCTGTCCGACGGGCTCGGGGAGCCGGACGGGCTCGGCCCCGACTGCGGTGTCGTCGTGGGCGAGCCGGTGTCCGGCGCGGACGGCGAGGCGCTCGGCGACGGCCGCTGCGGATCCTTGATGCGGGCGAGCGCGCCGGTGACGCCCGCATCGTAGGTCAGGGCCGTCATCTCCGTGTCGCCCGTGCCGAGCGTCACCGGGTCGGCGCCGTCCGGGTCGAGGCCGTGCCCCGACGTCAGCATGCGGGTCACCCCCAACGCGCTGCCCAGCGCGGTGATCCGGCGGTCGAGCACCCCGTCCGCGGGCCAGCCGATCCCGGCCCGGGTGCTGGTGCCGAGGAGGGCGTCGACGCGTTCGCGCGCGGAGCCCGCGAGCCCCGAGACGACCTCCGTGAGGTCGTCGGTGTCCGTGCCCGGGTGGTGTGCGAGGGAGGCCAGGTCCGGGTCCGCGTAGGGCAGCAGCCACACGTCGTGGCCGTCGACGGCGCTCTTGAGCGCGGCCAGCCAGGTGCGGGCGGCGTTCTGCCCGGTGCCGCGGACGCTGTCCTGCGGGTTGCTGGACCCGGCCGGGTCCGCGACCCGGTAGCCGTGCGCCATCTCCTGTGCGGCGATCACCAGGTCGGGGTCGACGACCCAGGCGACGTCGCGGCCCTTGCCCGCGTCA
>NZ_WWIA01000519.1 GCF_009870065.1 Streptomyces sp. SID5785
TGAACAGCCCGGGCCACCCGGACGCGACCTGATCCGCCGGACAGGCCCTAGGGCGCGCTTCCCGAGAAGCGTCGTCCGGCCGGACACGAGGAAGGGCCCCGGCGCCCGCCTGGATCGAACCAGGCGCCGGGGCCCTTCCTCGTGCTCGTCGCGCGACGCTCAGGCGTGGATCTCCACGCCGTGCTCGGCGGCCAGACGGCGCAGGTCGTCCAGCTCGCCCAGCTCGACCTCGGCGAGGAAGTCGTCGCCGGTCTCGCGTGCCCGCGTCAGGTCGGACTCGGCCGCCTTTATGCGCTGCAGAAGTCCTGCGGTGAATGCGTCCATGGTTGCGCCCCCTCGTCCTGGGTCTGGGTCGTGGCACGGGGGTGTGCCCGGTGGAAGGGGCGATCACGACTCGAACCGCCGTGCGCGGAGCGGCTCGTGGCATGCCACATACAAAGCGTGATCGCGGGTGTAAACCCGTCCTCCCCGCCCCTCCTTCCGTGGAAACCTCAACCCCGCCGGAAAAACTGGCATTCCCGGGTCCCCTGGCCGCCTTACAGCCGGTTTATGGCCGAAAGGGGCAGGATGGTGACCCACACTCCGTGACCGAACCTGCCCGCGTGCGCCCTTGTGTGCCCGCGGGTGACCAGAGGAAGGACAAGCGACGTGCGCGTACTCGTCGTCGAGGACGAGCAGCTGCTCGCCGATGCGGTGGCCACCGGACTGCGCCGGGAGGCCATGGCCGTCGACGTCGTGTACGACGGTGCGGCCGCCCTGGAGCGCATCGGCGTCAACGACTACGACGTGGTCGTCCTCGACCGCGACCTCCCGGTCGTGCACGGCGACGACGTCGCCCGCAAGATCGTCGAGCTGGGCATGCCCACCCGCATCCTGATGCTCACCGCCTCCGGCGACGTCAGCGACCGCGTGGAGGGCCTGGAGCTGGGCGCCGACGACTACCTCCCCAAGCCCTTCGCGTTCAGCGAGCTGACCGCCCGTGTGCGCGCCCTGGGCCGCCGCACGAGCGTGCCGCTGCCGCCCGTCCTGGAGCGCGCCGGTCTCAAGCTCGACCCGAACCGCCGCGAGGTCTTCCGGGACGGCAAGGAGGTGCAGCTCGCGCCCAAGGAGTTCGCCGTCCTCGAGGTCCTGCTGCGCAGCGAGGGAGCCGTCGTCTCGGCGGAGCAGCTCCTGGAGAAGGCCTGGGACGAGAACACGGACCCGTTCACGAACGTCGTGCGCGTCACCGTCATGACCCTGCGCCGCAAGCTGGGCGAGCCCGCCGTCATCGTCACCGTGCCCGGCTCGGGCTACCGGATCTGACCTCCATGGCCGCCGCACCCGCGCCGCCCTCGGCGCCTCCGAAGCCGACCTGGAAGCCGGGGATGAAGGACGAGCCGCCCTTCCCCTGGCTGCGCCCCACGATCCGCATAAGGCTCACGCTGCTCTACGGCGGCATGTTCCTGATCGCGGGCATCCTGCTCCTGTCGATCATCTACCTGCTCGCCGCCCAGGCGCTCAACGTGGGCAGTGAGCTGCCCTTCAAGATCGTCGAAGGCACGGTCTCCAGCAGCGTCTGCAACATCCCGGACGGCACCAAGCTCCCGGCCAGCGAGCTGAACAGCGCGCTGAACGACTGCGTCGCCCAGCAGCGCAACCACGCCCTCGACGTTCTGCTGAGCCGCTCGCTCATGGCCCTGCTCGGCCTCGCGATCATCGCGTTCGCGTTCGGGTACGCGATGGCGGGCCGCGTGCTGTCCCCGCTCGGCCGCATCACGCGCACCGCGCGCCGCGTGGCCGGCACGGACCTGTCGCGCCGTATCGAGCTGGACGGTCCGGACGACGAGCTCAAGGAGCTGTCCGACACCTTCGACGAGATGCTCGACCGCCTGGAGCGGGCCTTCACCGCGCAGCAGCGCTTCGTGGGGAACGCGTCGCACGAGCTGCGCACCCCCCTCGCGATCAACCGCACGCTCCTGGAGGTCCACCTCTCCGACCCGGGTGCCCCGGTGGAGCTCCAGCAGCTCGGCAAGACGCTCCTCGCGACGAACGAGCGCAGCGAGCAGCTCGTCGAGGGCCTCCTGCTGCTCGCCCGCAGCGACAACCAGATCGTCGAGCGCAAGCCCGTGGACCTGGCGGAGGTCGCCGCGCAGGCGATCGACCAGGCCCGGTCCGAGGCGGACGAGAAGGGTGTCGAGATCCGCGGCGAGCGCAAGGAGGCGGTCGTCCAGGGCAACGGCGTGCTCCTGGAGCGCATCGCCCTGAACCTCGTGCAGAACGCCATCCGGTACAACGTGCCGACGGACGGCTGGGTCCAGGTCGACACCGAGGCCCAGCACGGTCAGGCGGTCCTGATCGTGGTCAACACGGGCCCGGTGGTCCCCGCGTACGAGATCGACAACCTCTTCGAGCCGTTCCGCAGGCTGCGCACCGAGCGCACCGGGAGCGACAAGGGAGTGGGCCTCGGGCTGTCCATCGCCCGGTCCGTGGCGCGGGCCCACGGGGGCCGGATCACCGCCACACCCCGCGAGGGGGGTGGGCTCGTGATGCGTGTCACCCTGCCGATCTAGCCGGGTTCGACATGCGGCGCGCCTGCGGATCTGACATGCTTCCGCCGACGCGCTGGAGGAGTTCGCTTTTAGCGGAATTTTCGGGACCTGATCCCGAGGGGGCCGTGTGTGATCGATCACATGGGCGAATTTCCGGCCATCCACGCTCTGTGAGCGCAAAGGCCTCCGTAAAGCCGGGAAAATCCGGGTTTTCGGGCGCCCTGATCACGGGAAGTACACGGGATGGCGCCTGTGCAGTGCGTTGATAGGACCGTGTACGGTCCCGTTCGCCACCCAAGCCGATCACTCAAGAGGAGTCCGGTTGGGTGTCGATTGAGTAACAGACCTTGATGTGAGGCAAAATCTCCGCCTCAGGTCGGGCACAAGTCCGGCCTCTCATGCGTTACGTGCGCTGAGACACCTGCAGACACCCAGAGGGGGAGAGCGACATGGCAACGGATTACGACACCCCACGCAAGACCGATGACGACCTCAACGAGGACAGCATCGAAGAGCTGAAGTCACGGAGGAACGACAAGTCCGCGTCGAACGTCGACGTGGACGAGTTCGAGGCGGCGGAGGGCCTGGAGCTTCCGGGCGCCGACCTCTCGAACGAGGAACTGGCCGTCCGCGTCCTGCCCAAGCAGCAGGACGAGTTCACCTGCATGAGCTGCTTCCTGGTGCACCACCGCAGCCAGCTCGCGCGGGAGAAGAACGGTCAGCCCATCTGCCGCGACTGCGACTGAGGCAGGGTCGGGCATGACCGGCTCGACCCCGCCCTGGAAGCGCCGTTCCCGGAAGAAGGACGTCCAGGACGTCCGGGACGCGGCGCAAGGCCCTTCCGAGGCCCTGCGCGACGACGAGCGAGGCTCTTCCCCCTCAGGAGCAGCCTCGCTCGAATCCGCCGACGACCGGCAGGCGGCGGGCTCCCCGACGGCCTCCGGCACGGTGGACCTGCACGACGCGGGTCACAGCGACGTGACCCGGTCCGAGGAGCGGCCCGCCAGAAGCCGTACGGCGGCCGTCAGGGACGGCGTACGCAGAAGCGGCACCGCCGCACGGACCGGCATCTCCCGGAGCGGCTCCGCCGCGCGTACCGGGATCGCCAAGAGCGGCGCAGCCGCCAAGGCCGGCATCGGCTATCTCGCCGACCGGATCATCGAGAACGCGCCACGGGTCCCCGTCAGGGACCTGGCCACGCTCCGCCGGCAGTTCCCGGGCCTCGGCCCCGAGCAGCTCGCGGACAAGCTGGTCGCCGGCGCGGCCAACGCCTCGTCCACCGTGGGCGCCGGAGTCGGCGCCGCCGCGATGCTGCCGGTGCCCCCGGCGATGCCCACCGAGCTCGCCGCCGAGATCACCGGGGTCGCCGCGATCGAGCTCAAGCTCGTCGCCGAGCTCCACGAGGTCTACGGAATGCGCCCGCCGGGCGGCCTCAAGGACCGCAGCAGCGCCTATCTGACCGCATGGACGGAGGAGCGCGGCATCGACGTCTCCAAACCGATGTCGGTCAACGCGGCGCTCGGCGGACAGATGAAGCGCGAGCTCCGCCAGCAGATCATGAAGCGCATGGTGCGCAACCTGCCGAGCCTGACCCCGTTCATGGTCGGCGCGGCCGTCGGCGCCGTGATGAACCGCCGGGACACCAAGAAGCTCGCCGAGCGCGTGCGCAAGGACCTGCGGCGCCTCCAGGTGCCCTGGGACGCCCTGCCCGAGCTGCCGGCGCTCGAGGTCCCCGAGGACGCCCTCGAGATCGAGGACTGAGCCGCACCGCGGGCCCGCACGCGGCGGGCCGCCCGTCAGCCCCGGCCCAGCGCCTTCGCCAGCGCCTGCGGCTCCCGCGTCGAGAGGTACACGTAGGGCGTCGGGTCCGAGGGATCGGTGATCTCGGCCCGCACCGCGGTCGGCACGTAGCTGCGCAGCAGCATGAAGGCCCGCGGGTCCGCCTTGTACGTGCGCCAGGCGCGCGCCTCCTCGGCGTCGAGGATCTCGACGTCCCCGAGCGCCGACAGCGGGATCTTCGCGTCGCCCGCGACCAGCGAACCGCCCACGACCCGGACCCGGATCGAGCCGTACGAGCTGGTGATCACGGCCGCCACGACGAGGCCGCCGACGAAGCCGCCGAGCAGCGGGAGCGTGCCGAAGGGCAGCAGGACGAGGCCGCAGGCGACGCCCACCAGGAACGTGACGAGCCACCACGCGCGCGGGGCGGTGAGGCGTTCTTCGTAAGGCGTCGTCGAGAGCTCCATGGGCTCAAGCTTGGCACGATGCGTGAAGGCACAGGACGCGCGGGTAAGGTCTGCGCCTGTGAGTGGTACTTCAGCAGCTCTGACGCCCCCCGCCGATGCCATAGCGCCGGTGCGGCACCCCGATGCCCCCGCCCCCGGCACGCTCCTCGGCGCGCACTACGGGCACTGTTTCGGCTGCGGCGGCGAGCAGCCGCACGGGCTGCATCTGGAGGCGCGCGCCGGGGACGGCGTGAGCGTCACCGCCGAGTTCACCGTGCGCCCCGCGCACCAGGGTGCGCCCGGGCTCGCGCACGGCGGTCTGCTGGCGACGGCGCTCGACGAGACGCTCGGCTCGCTGAACTGGCTGATGCAGACCATCGCCGTGACCGGCCGGCTCGAGACGGACTACGTGCGCCCGGTGCCCGTGGACACCGTGTTGCATCTGTCCGCCGAGGTCACCGCCGTGGCCGGCCGCAAGATCTACTCGACCGCGACCGGCCGCATCGGCGGGCCCGACGGCCCCGTCGCGGTCCGCGCCGACGCCCTCTTCATCGAGGTCAAGGTCGACCACTTCATCGAGAACGGCCGCGAGGAAGAGATCCAGGCGGCCATGAGCGATCCGGACCAGATCCGGCGCACCCGTGCCTTCGAGGTGAACCCGTGACGCACCAGCCCCTCGACGTGCTCCTGACGCGCGTCGACCCCGACGTGCCGCTGCCCGCGTACGCGCACCCCGGTGACGCGGGCGCGGACCTGCGCACCACGCAGGCGTGCGAGTTGGCGCCCGGCGAGCGCGCGGTTCTGCCGACGGGTGTTTCCGTCGCCCTGCCCGAGGGGTACGCGGCCTTCGTGCACCCACGGTCCGGTCTCGCCGCACGCTGCGGTGTCGCCCTGGTGAATGCCCCAGGGACGGTGGATGCCGGGTACCGTGGAGAGATCAAGGTGATCGTGGTGAATCTCGACCCGCGCGAGAGCGTGCGGTTCGAGCGCTTCGACCGGATTGCCCAACTGGTCGTCCAGCAGGTCGAGCGGGTGCGCTTCCGCGAGGTGGCGCAGCTTCCCGACTCCGTGCGGGCCGAGGGGGGCTTCGGGTCCACCGGTGGACACGCCTCCGTGGGCGGCACCACCGGCGCCCATGAGGGCACAGGCGGTTCAAAGGGTGGGAATCGATACGCTTCGGTCGTATCCGACCGGGAAGGACAGTGACGTGTTCGGACGTCGCAAGAAGAACGGCTCCGCTGAGGACGCAGTGGACGCGGCGGGCGAGACCGAGCAGGTCGACGGCGTCGACACCGAGGTCGACGGGGAGCAGGATCGTGTGCGGCTCGAGCCCGAGCCGCGTCCCGACGGCCCCTGGGACTCCTCGGAGGTCCGTGAGCCCGGCGAGGGCCGGGTCGACCTCGGCGGTCTCTTCGTCCCCGGCGTGGAGGGCATGGAGCTGCGCGTGGAGGTCGCGGGCGACGCGATCGTCGCCGCGACCGTCGTCCTCCAGGACAGCGCGGTCCAGCTGCAGGGCTTCGCCGCCCCCAAGAAGGAGGGCATCTGGGGCGAGGTCCGCGAGGAGATCGCCAGCGGCATCACCCAGCAGGGTGGAGTGATCGACGAGGTCGAGGGCCCGCTCGGCTGGGAGCTGCGGGCCCAGGTGCCCGTCCAGCTGCCCGACGGCACGGGCGGCTTCCAGGTGGTGCGGTTCATCGGTGTGGACGGCCCGCGCTGGTTCCTGCGCGGTGTCATCTCCGGTCAGGGTGCGGTCCAGCCGCAGGCGGCCGGGCTCCTCGAGCAGATCTTCCGGGACACCGTCGTGGTGCGCGGTGACGGCCCGATGGCCCCGCGCGACCCGATCGTCCTGAAGCTGCCCGACGACGCGCAGATGGTGGCCGAGGGTGCACCCCAGGACGCGCAGGAGGGCTCGCGCTTCTCCGGCGGCATGGGTCAGCTGGCCCGCGGTCCGGAGATCACCGAGGTCCGCTGACGCGACCGCTTCGCACGTGGCCGGGGGCCGCGCATCCCACGGGATGCGCGGCCCCCGGCCTTTGTCGTGCGCGAATCCGGTGTCGCGCGCGAATCCGGCGGGCCCTGCCCGGCCGCACCTGCCTCCCAACTGCCCGCCTCCCAACTGCCCTTCTTTCTTCACCACTTGACGGAAGCCTGGTCCGTACCTAAGGTCACCGGCCAACGCCGCGTTCATATCGGCGCCCCACGTTCACATACGAGAACGGATGGCCCCCACCATGCAGGCTCGTCACAGAAGATCGCGAACCGCCCTGCTTGCCACCCTCGCCACCTCCGTCGCCGCCCTGGTCGCCGGAGTCGTCGCCTGGCCCGGCGCGGAGCGCGCCGACGCCGCACCCGCCGCCTTCGCCCACCCCGGAGTGACCGTCTCCCAGGGGCAGCTGGACTTCGCCAAGAACAAGGTCGACGCCGGCGCCCAGCCCTGGAAGAGCGCCTTCGACCAGATGATGGCGAGCAAGTACGCCGACCTGAACCGCACGCCCAAGCCCCGCGCGACCGTCGAGTGCGGCTCGTACTCCAACCCCAACTACGGCTGCACCGACGAGCGCGAGGACGCCATCGCGGCGTACACCGACGCGCTCGCCTGGTACTTCACCCGTGACGAGCGCTATGCGAAGAAGTCCATCGCGCTCATGGACGCCTGGTCCGGCACGATCAAGGACCACACCAACAGCAACGCACCGCTGCAGACCGGCTGGGCGGGCTCCTCCTGGCCCAAGGCCGCCGAGATCATCAAGTACACGTACGACGGCGGCTGGGCGAACGAGAACCGGTTCAGGACCATGCTGCGGGACGTCTACCTGCCGAAGGTCATCAACGGCTCGAACTCCAACGGCAACTGGGAGCTGACGATGACGGAGGCCGCCGTCGGCATCTCCGTCTTCCTCGAGGACAAGGCCTCGTACGACAAGGCGATGGTGACCTTCCGCACGCGCACGGCCGCCTACGTCTACCTGGAGTCGGACGGCGCGCTGCCCAAGACCGTGCCGAGCCAGCACCTCGACACCAAGGACAAGATCGTCAAGTACTGGCAGGGTCAGTCGACGTTCGTGACCGGCCTGACCCAGGAGACCTGCCGGGACTTCACCCACACCGGGTACGGCATCTCCTCGATCTCGCACATCGCCGAGACCAGCCGGATCCAGGGCCAGGACCTGTACGGCACGGACGTCGGCGAGCGGCTGCGGCAGGCGCTCGGCTTCCAGTCCAAGTACCAGCTGGGCGAGGCGCCGCCGAGCTGGCTGTGCGGCGGAAGCGTCACCCGCGGTCTCGGACCCGTCACCGAGGTCGGCTACAACGCCCTGCACACCCGCCTCGGCACGGCCATGACGAACACCCAGAAGCTCACCGAGCAGCAGCGGCCCGCGGGCTCCAACAACCTGTTCGTCGCGTGGGAGACCCTCACCCACGCCGAGAACACGGGCTGACCCCGCGGCCCGACCCCGTGGCCCGACCTCGCGGTCGTGCCCCGCCGGCCGGGACCGCCCGCTGGTCTCGACCATTGCCCGGCCGGGCGCCCACCAGCCATACTGGCGCCCGGCCGGGAACGTACGTACGGGGGAGCGGCACCGATGAGCGAGAGCGCCGAGACGAGCACCGCCGTCCTGGACCAGGGCGCGCAGGGCCCCATGATCGTCGTCGAGGACCTGCACCGCTCCTACGGCTCCGGCGCCGCCGCCGTGCACGCCCTGCGCGGCGTCTCCTTCGAGATCCCGCGCGGCGAGCTCGTCGCCCTCAAGGGCCGCTCGGGCTCCGGCAAGACGACCCTGCTCAACCTCGTCGGCGGCCTCGACGAGCCGGACCGTGGACGCATCACGGTCGACGGGCGCGACCTCTCGGAGCTCGGCGAGAACGGCCTGCTGGAGCTGCGCCGCGACCGCATCGGCTTCATCTTCCAGTCCTTCGGGCTCATCCCGATCCTCACCGCCGCCGAGAACGTCGGCATCCCGATGCGGATGCGCGGCGCCGACCCGCGCGAGCGCGAGGAGCGCGTCGAACTGCTGCTCTCCCTCGTCGGCCTCGACGGGCACGCCGGACAGCGGCCCGGCGAGCTCTCCGGCGGCCAGCGCCAGCGCGTCGCCATCGCCCGCGCCCTCGCCAACACCCCGGCCCTGCTCATCGCCGACGAGCCCACCGGACAGCTCGACGCGGGGACCGGCCTCGCCGTCATGGAACTGCTGCGGGCCGTCGTCCGCAGCGAGCGCGTCACCGCGCTCGTCGCCACGCACGACGCGACGCTGCTCGACCTCGCCGACCGCGTCCTGGAGCTCAGCGACGGCGAGATCGTCGAGCACTGACGCGCCCGACGCGCCGCGCGGCCCGCATCAGGGTTGTGTCAAAGCCGCCCGCCCACCAGCATCATGTCCGATTTGCGAGAATTCCTGGCCGTAGGGTCGACACGGCGACACTGCGCGCGGCAGTGACAGGAAGACGATGAGGCCATGGGACGCGGCAAGCTCCGTATCTACCTCGGTTCGGCACCGGGGGTCGGCAAGACCTACGCGATGCTGTCCGAGGCCCACCGCCGCGTCGAGCGCGGCACCGACTGCGTCATCGGCTTCGTCGAGCACCACGACCGGCCGCGCACCGAGGTGATGCTGCACGGCCTCGAGCAGATCCCGCGCCAGGAGATCGAGTACCGCGGCGGCGTCTTCCCCGAGATGGACGTGGACGCCGTGCTGCGCCGCGCCCCCGCCGTGGCCCTCGTCGACGAGCTCGCCCACACCAACGTGCCGGGCTCCCGCCACGCCAAGCGCTGGCAGGACGTCGAGGACCTCCTCGCCGCCGGGATCGACGTCGTCTCCACCGTCAACATCCAGCACCTGGAGTCACTCGGCGACGTCGTCGAGGCCATCACCGGGGTACGCCAGCAGGAGACCGTCCCCGACGAGTTCGTCCGCCGCGCCGACCAGATCGAACTCGTCGACATGTCGCCCCAGGCACTGCGCCGCCGCATGGCCCACGGCAACATCTACCAGCCGGACAAGGTCGACGCGGCCCTGTCCAACTACTTCCGCCCCGGCAACCTCACCGCGCTGCGCGAGCTCGCCCTGCTCTGGGTCGCCGACCGCGCCGACGAGTACCTCCAGGAGTACCGGGGCGAGCACGACATCCGCTCCACCTGGCAGGCCCGCGAGCGCATCGTCGTCGGCCTCACCGGCGGACCCGAGGGCCGTACCCTCATCCGGCGCGCGGCCCGGCTCGCCGAGAAGGGCGCGGGCGGCGAGGTCCTCGCCGTCTACATCGCGCGCAGCGACGGCCTGACCGCGGCCTCGCCCAAGGAGCTGGCCGTCCAGCGCACGCTCGTCGAGGACCTCGGCGGCACCTTCCACCACGTCGTCGGCGACGACATCCCCTCCGCGCTCCTGGAGTTCGCGCGCGGCGTCAACGCGACCCAGATCGTGCTCGGTTCCTCGCGCCGCAAGACCTGGCAGTACATGTTCGGCCCCGGCGTCGGCGCCACCGTCGCGCGCGAGTCGGGACCCGACCTCGACGTCCACATCGTCACGCACGAGGAGGTCGCCAAGGGGCGCGGGCTGCCTGTCGCGCGCGGCGCCCGCCTCGGCCGCTCCCGGATCGTGTGGGGCTGGCTCGTCGGCATCGGCGGGCCCGCGCTGCTCTCGCTCGCGCTCACGCACGTCGCCACCGACCTGGGCCTCGCCAACGACATGCTGCTGTTCCTGTCGCTGACGGTGGCCGCGGCGCTGGTGGGCGGGCTCCTCCCGTCGCTCGCCTCCGCGGCCTTCGGCTCCCTCCTCCTGAACTACTTCTTCACCCCGCCCAAACACCTGTTCACCGTCGCCGACCCCAAGAACATCGTCGCCATCGCGATCTTCGTGGGCGTCGCCGTGTCCGTCGCCTCCGTTGTCGACCTCGCCGCCCGCCGCACCCACCAGGCCGCCAGACTGCGCGCCGAGTCCGAGATCCTCTCCTTCCTCGCGGGCAGCGTCCTGCGCGGCGAGACCAGCCTCGAGGAACTCCTGGAGCGCGTCCGCGAGACCTTCGCGATGGAGTCCGTA
>NZ_WWIA01000520.1 GCF_009870065.1 Streptomyces sp. SID5785
CGGTGCGCCCGGCGGGGCCGCCGTCCGGCACCGAGCGGCGCTCCGGACAGCCGCGCCCCGCGGGGCAGCCGGTGGCGATGCGCCGCGACGGCGACCGGCTGCGCTTCGTGGGGGCCGCGACCCGGCGGATCGCCCGCGGCATCGACCTCGACGAGATCGTGATGGGGCTGTGCCGGGCGACCGTGCCGACGTTCTCGGACGCGATCCTCGTCTATCTGCGCGAGCCGCTGCCGGTCGGCGACGAGCGACCCACGGGCCCGATGGTGCTGCGGCTGCGCCGCACCGACCGGATCCCGGACGCGGACGACACCGACACGGACTCGGACGGTGGGAGCGCTACCCTCGCCGCCGCCCTGCCCCAGCCGGAACTGGCCGCGGGAAGCGCCGAGTTGTGCGAGGTCCGCACCGGAGGCGCGCTCGCCGAGGTGCTGCGCGGGGTGCGCCCGGTGTTCGCGGACTCCCCGGCGGCCGTCGCCGCGCTGCCCGAACTGCTCGGTGAGTGCCGGTCGTTGCCGACCGGCCGACGCGCGATCCTGGCGCCGCTGCGGGGGCGGCGCCGGGTGATCGGCGCCGCGGTGTTCCTGCGCCGCCCCGACCGGGCCGCGTTCGACGCCGACGACCTGCTCGTCGCGGGCCAGCTGGCCACGCACAGCGCGCTCGGCATCGACAAGGCGGTCCTGTACGGGCGCGAGGCGTACATCGCCGACGAGCTCCAGCGCACCATGCTGCCCGAGACGCTGCCGCGGCCCACCGGGGTGCGGCTCGCCTCGCGGTATCTCCCGGCGGCCGAGACCGCGCGGGTCGGCGGCGACTGGTACGACGCGATCCCGCTGCCGGGCAGCCGGGTCGCGCTGGTCGTCGGCGACGTGATGGGCCACTCGATGACCTCGGCGGCGATCATGGGCCAGCTGCGCACGACCGCGCAGACGCTGGCCGGGCTCGACCTGCCGCCCCAGGAGGTCCTGCACCACCTCGACGAACAGGCGCAGCGGCTCGGCACGGACCGCATGGCGACCTGCATGTACGCGGTCTACGACCCGGTCTCGCACCGGATCACGATCGCCAACGCGGGCCACCCGCCGCCGGTGCTGCTGCACCTCGGCGGCCGGGCCGAGGTGCTGCGGGTCCCGCCGGGGGCGCCGATCGGCGTCGGCGGCGTCGACTTCGAGGCCGTCGAGCTCGACGCGCCGGCCGGGGCGACGCTGCTCCTGTACACGGACGGCCTCGTCGAGTCCCGGCTCCGTGACGTGTGGACGGGGATAGAGCAGCTGCGTGAACGGCTCGCGGCCACCGCGCAGTTGACCGGACCGGATCATCCGCCGCCGCTCGAGGCGCTGTGCGACGACGTCCTGGACATGCTCGGCCCCGGCGACCGGGACGACGACATCGCGCTGCTCGCGGCGCGGTTCGACGGGATCGCGCCGAGCGACGTCGCGTACTGGTTCCTGGAGCCGGAGGACGCGGCGCCGTCCCGGGCGCGCCGGCTCGCCCGCTCGGCGCTGGCCCGCTGGGGTCTGGAGGAGCTGAGCGACTCCGTCGAGCTGCTGGTGAGCGAGGTCGTCACGAACGCGGTGCGGTACGCCTCACGGCCGGTGACCCTGCGGTTGCTGCGGACGGATGTGCTGCGGTGCGAGGTCGGGGACGATGTGCCGCAGCTGCCGCGGCTGCGGCAGGCGCGGGCCACGGACGAGGGCGGGCGCGGCCTGTTCCTGGTCAACCGTCTCGCCCGGCGGTGGGGGGCGACCCGGCTGTCGACCGGCAAGGTGGTCTGGTTCGAGCTCTCGTTGCCGAGTACGCCCTGAGGCGTGGCGTGGGCGTGGGAGGGAAATGTTGCCGACATCGTGTCGGCGGCGTTGACTGGTCCGGGTGACCAAGGCGGACACATCCCTCCATACCCCACGCAATGACGGGAGGACGTCGTGACCGAGGCACCCGGCACGGTCCCGCACACGACCTCGAACGCGGGCATCCCGGCGGAGAGCGACGCGCACTCGCTGACCGTCGGCTCCGACGGACCGATCCTGCTGCAGGACCACTACGTCATCGAGAAGATGGCCCAGTTCAACCGCGAACGGGTCCCCGAGCGGGTCGTGCACGCCAAGGGCAGCGGCGCGTACGGCGTCTTCGAGGTCACCCACGACGTCAGTCAGTTCACGTGCGCGGACCTCTTCCAGCCGGGCCGGCGCACCGAGATGCTCGCGCGCTTCTCGACGGTCGCCGGTGAGCAGGGCTCGCCCGACACGTGGCGCGACCCGCGCGGCTTCGCCCTGAAGTTCTACACGCAGCAGGGCAACTACGACATGGTCGGTAACAACACGCCGGTCTTCTTCGTGCGCGACCCCAGCAAGTTCTCGGACTTCATCCACTCGCAGAAGCGCACGATCGACAGCGGTCTGCGCGACCACGACATGCAGTGGGACTTCTGGACGCTGTCCCCGGAGAGCGCGCACCAGGTCACGTGGCTGATGGGCGACCGCGGCATCCCCAAGACGTTCCGGCACATGGACGGCTTCAGCTCGCACACCTACCTGTGGGTGAACGGCGGCGGCACGAAGTCCTGGGTGAAGTACCACTTCAGGACCGACCAGGGCAACGCGTTCCTGACGCAGGACGAGGCCGACACGCTCGCGGGCACGGACGGCGACCACCACCGCCGCGACCTGTTCGAGGCGATCAAGCGCGGCGAGCACCCGAGCTGGACGCTGCACGTGCAGGTCATGCCGTTCGAGGACGCGCCGGACTACCGGTTCAACCCGTTCGACCTGACCAAGGTGTGGCCGCACGCGGACTACCCGCTGATCGAGGTCGGCCGGATGACGCTGAACCGGAACCCGGAGGACTTCTTCGTCCACATCGAGCAGGCCGCCTTCGAGCCCTCGAACCTGGTGCCGGGCATCGGCCCCTCTCCGGACAAGATGCTGCTCGGCCGGCTGTTCTCGTACCCGGACACGCACCGCTACCGCATCGGCGCGAACTACACCGAGCTGCCGCCGAACCGGCCGCACGCGCAGGTCCGCTCGTACGCCAAGGACGGCTCGATGCGCTCGACGCCGCCGAACGTGGCCCGCCCCTACGCGCCGAACTCGTACGGCGGCCCGGCGGCCGACGGTCCCGCGCAGGACCCGAAGGGCTGGGCGGTGACGGGCGAGATGGTACGCGAGGCGTACGCGCTGCGCCGTGACGACGACGACTGGGGCCAGCCGGGCACGCTGGTGCGGGACGTGCTGGACGACGCGGCGCGGGAGCGGCTCGTGAACAACGCGGCCGGGCATCTGCTCGACGGCGTCTCGCGGCCGGTCCTCGACCGCGCGCTCCAGTACTGGCGCAACGTCGACAAGGCGCTGGGCGACCGGATCGCGAAGCAGGTCGACGGGGCCTCCTGACCGCCGCGGGCGTGCACGCGCAAGGGCGCCCGGAACCGTGAGTGCGGTTCCGGGCGCCCTTGTGTGCGGCGTCGCGCTAGTCGTTCTTCCGCGTGCCGTTCGCGCCGTTGCCGGTCCAGCCGGAGTCGCCCTGGCCGTCGCCCGGGTTCTCCGGGATCTCGATGGTCGGGCTCGACGGGTCGGTCGGCGGCTCGACGGTGTTCGTCGGGTCGTCCGTCGGCGGCTCGGTGGTCGGCTCGTCGGTCGGCGTGGACGGCGTCGAGGGGTCCTCGGTGGTCGGCTCGTCGCTCGGGGTCTCGGGCGCCGTGGGCTCGTCGCTCGGGGTGGCCGGGGCCTGGGTCGTCGGCTCGACGCCGGCGCCCATGTCGGTGTCGAGGTCGAACCGGGTGTCCGGGTTCGCGGTGTTGAAGGTGTACTGGGCCCAGATCCGGGCCGGGAAGTCACCACCGTTGACCCGGCCGCCGCCGGCCGCGCCGGACATCGAGACCTGCGCGCCCGCCTTGATCTTCACCGGGTCGTCGTCACCGCACTGCGTGGTGCCGGCCGCGGCCGCCTCGCCGAAGAGCCCGACGGACGTGACGAGGTCCGGGGTGTACCCGGTGAACCAGGCCGACCGGTTGCAGTCCGAGGTACCGGTCTTGCCGGCGACCTGCTGACCGTCGCGCCCCGGGTTGTCGCGCACCGAGGCGCGGGCCGTGCCGTCGTCGACCACGCCGGTGAGCACCGAGGTGACCGAGTCGGCGGCGCCGCGGCTGATGACCTGGTCGCCGACCGCGTCGGGCAGTTCGATCTTCTGGCCGCGCTGGCTGACCGACTTCACGATCTGCGGGGTGACCTGCTTGCCGTGGTTGTCGAGGGTCGCGTAGACACCGGCCATCTCGAGCGGGCTGGCCCCCATCGTGCCGAGGGTCTGGGCGTAGTACGGCTTGAGGTCGGCGTCGTCCATGCCGAGCTTCTTCGCCGTGGCCATGACCTCGTCCATGCCGACGTCGGCGCCCATCTGCGCGAAGACGGAGTTGACCGACTTGTTCATCGCGGTCTGGACGCTGACGTCGCCGTAGTCCTGGTCGTCCTCGTTCGGCGGGGCGAACTTCACCTCCTCGCCGTTCTCCACGACCGGCCGCTCGCTCGTGCCGTCGTAGACGGTGCTCGCCTTGATCGACGTGCCGTCCTGGGTCTTCGCGTTGTTCTCCAGGGCGGCCGCGAGAATGATCGGCTTGAACGTGGAGGCGGGCTGGTAGTCGGTGCGCGCCGCGTTGTTGCCCCAGTGCTTGTCGATGCCCGGACCGCCGTACATGGCGAGCACCTTGCCGGTCTTCGGGTCCACCGAGACGGCACCGGCCTGGAGGTTCGCGTCGGCCTTGCGGCTCTTGGGCTCGAGGTGGTCGGTGAGCTGCTGCTTCACCGACTTCTCGAGCTGCTTCTGCTTCTTGCGGTCGATGTTGAGCGTGATCGTGTAGCCGTGGGCGTCGAACTGCTCCTCGGTGAGGTTGAGTTCCTTCATCACCTCGGCCTTGGCGGCCTGGTAGAGGTACCCCTCCTGGCCCTGGAGTCCTGCGGCGGCCTTCGGCTTGTCCGGCGTCGGGAAGTCGTCGTCCGTGATCTTCTGGCGATCGGCCGCGCTGAGCCAGTGCATGTCGACCATGTTGTCGAGGACGTAGTTCCAGCGGGCCTTGACGAGCTTCTTGCCGGTGTCGGAGGCGATCGCCCAGTCGTACTGGTTCGGCGCCTGGAGCAGCGCCGCGAGGTACGCGCCCTGCTTGACGTTCAGGTCCGAGGCGTCGACGCCGTAGTAGGCCTGGGCGGCGGTCTGGATGCCCCAGGCGCTACGGCCGTAGTAGCTGGTGTTGATGTAGCCCGCGAGGATGTCGTCCTTGGACTTCTTGCGGTCCACCTTCAGCGAGATGACCAGTTCCTTCAGCTTGCGCGTGACGGTCTGGTCCTGGGTGAGGTAGTAGTTCTTCACGTACTGCTGGGTGATCGTCGAACCACCCTGCTTGCCCTTGCCGGTGACCGTGTTGAGCACGCCGCGGGCGGTGCCCTTCAGGTCGATGCCCTGGTCCTTGTAGAACGTCTTGTTCTCCGCGGCCACGAAGGTGCGCTGGACCTCCTTGGGCACCTCGTCGAGCTTGACGATCTCCCGGTTGACCTTGCCGACGCGGGCCATCGTGTCGCCGTTGCTGTACTTGTAGACGTTGCTCTGCAGCTCGGCTTCCGGATTGCCCTCGGGTATGTCGATCACCATGTAGAGCACCACGAAGGCGCCCATGCACAGGAGCACGAGCCCGAAGAACGTCCCCAGCAGCTTCTTCCACGTGAAGAAGCGGCGTATGCCCGTGGGCCGCGCCGCGCGCCTGCGCTCGTGCCTCGCCTCCGCTCGGCCCATGACCTCTGTCGCTCCGCTTCTCATCCGTCGTCATTGCTGATTGCAGCTCATGAAGCTAACACCGTCACATGAGGCAAATCCGTGCCCTTCCGGTCATTTCCGGACGTGACAATCAGCACCTACCCCATGGGAACCGACGATCCAGACGTGCGGATGGTTGCCGTAGGCGCTAAAGTGATATCACTTTGCTAGACAGCGTTCGTTCCGACGGGGAACGAACCGCCAGCTCAGGGGAACGGGGACAGACATGTCAGAGACGGACGCCACACCGGACGTTCCGACCATGCCGAAGGCGCACGTGCGCGAGGTCACGGCCCACAGCATCGGCGGCGGGCTCGCCCTGCTGCTCGGCCTTCTCGGGCTCGCGGCCGGCGTCGTACTGGTCGCCGTCGGCACGACGCTCGGCTCGGCGGGCGCGCAGGCCCTGCTGATCGTCGTCGGCGTCGTGATCGCCGTCGGCGCCTTCTTCGCGATGTGCGGGCTGAACATGGTGGCGCCGGGCGAGGCCCGCGTCGTCCAGCTCTTCGGCCGCTACCGGGGCACGATCCGCACCGACGGCCTGCGCTGGGTGAACCCGCTGACCTCGCGCACCAAGATCTCCACGCGGGTGCGCAACCACGAGACCGCGGTCCTCAAGGTCAACGACGCGTACGGCAACCCGATCGAGCTCGCCGCGGTCGTCGTCTGGAAGGTGGAGGACACCGCACAGGCCACGTTCGAGGTGGACGACTTCCTCGAGTTCGTCTCGACGCAGACCGAGGCGGCCGTCCGGCACATCGCCATCGAGTACCCGTACGACGCCCACGACGAGGGCGGCCTGTCGCTGCGCGGGAACGCCGAGGAGATCACCGAGAAGCTCGCGATCGAGCTCCACGCGCGCGTGGAGGCGGCCGGCGTCCAGATCATCGAGTCCCGCTTCACGCACCTCGCCTACGCGCCCGAGATCGCCTCGGCGATGCTCCAGCGGCAGCAGGCGGGCGCCGTGGTCGCGGCGCGGCGGCAGATCGTCGACGGGGCCGTCGGCATGGTCGAGGCGGCGCTCGCCCGGATCGCGGAGCAGGACTTCGTCGAGCTGGACGAGGAGCGCAAGGCGACCATGGTGAGCAATCTGCTCGTCGTGCTCTGCGGGGACCGGTCCGCGCAGCCGGTCCTCAACACCGGGACGCTCTACCAGTGACGCCGCCTCCCCCGCCGCCGCGGCCGCGGAAGCAGGTGCTGCTGCGGCTCGATCCCGCGGTCCACGACGCGCTCGCGCGGTGGGCCGGGGACGAGCTGCGCTCGGCGAACGCGCAGATCGAGTTCCTGCTGCGGAGGGCTCTCGCCGAGGCGGGGCGGCTGCCCGGCGGGGCGGGGCCGATCGCCCGGCGGGGCCGTCCGCCGAACCGCCCCGAGGGTCCGGAGGATCCGGCGACCGACGGTTAGCAGGGCCCGCTCCCGGGCAGGATCCCGGTTGCTATACACACCACGTATACACGGCGTGTACAGTCACCCCCATGTCCATCGGCCACACCCTCCTCGGGCTGCTCGAATCCGGGCCCCGCCACGGTTACGACCTCAAGCGCACCTTCGACGAGACCTTCGGTCACGACAAACCGCTGCACTACGGGCAGGTCTACTCGACGATGTCCCGCCTGCTGAAGAACGGCCTCGTCGAGGTCGACGGCATCGAGGCGGGCGGCGGCCCCGAGCGCAAGCGCTACGCGATCACCGACGCCGGCATCACGGACGTCCAGCGCTGGCTGGCGACCCCGGAGAAGCCGGAGCCGTACCTCCAGTCGACCCTCTACACGAAGGTCGTCCTCGCGCTCCTGACCGAGCGCGACGCCGCCGAGCTCCTCGACTCCCAGCGGGCCGAGCACCTGCGGCTGATGCGGATCCTGACCGACCGCAAGCGCAAGGGCGACCTCGCCGACCAGCTGATCTGCGACCACGCCCTGTTCCACCTCGAAGCCGACCTGCGCTGGCTGGAACTGACCGCCGCGCGCCTCGACAAGCTCGCCGCGGAGGTGCGCCCCTCATGAGTTCCGCCCCGGCTCCCGCCGGCTCCCTGCTGACCGCCGTCGACCTGCACAAGACGTACGGGCACACGCCCGCGCTCGACGGCGCCGCCTTCTCCGTCCACCCCGGTGAGATCGTCGCCGTCATGGGCCCGTCCGGCTCCGGCAAGTCGACGCTGCTGCACTGCCTCGCCGGCATCGTCACGCCGGACTCCGGCTCCATCACGTACGGCGGCCGCGAGCTGACCTCGATGTCCGACGCCGAGCGCAGCGCCCTGCGGCGCGGCGAGTTCGGCTTCGTGTTCCAGTTCGGCCAGCTGGTGCCCGAGCTGACCTGCGCCGAGAACGTCGCGCTGCCGCTGCGGCTGAACGGCGTGCGCCGCAAGGAGGCCGAGCGGCGTGCCACCGGCTGGCTGGAGCGCCTGGAGGTCGACGATCTGGCCGGCAAGCGGCCCGGTGAGATCTCCGGCGGTCAGGGCCAGCGCGTCGCCGTGGCCCGCTCCCTGGTCACGAGCCCGCGCGTGCTGTTCGCGGACGAGCCGACCGGCGCCCTCGACTCCCTCAACGGCGAGCGCGTCATGGAGCTGCTCACCGAGGCGGCCCGCGGTGCCAACGCCGCGGTCGTCCTGGTCACGCACGAGGCGCGGGTCGCCGCCTACTCCGACCGCGAGGTCGTGGTGCGCGACGGCAAGTCCCGCGACATGGAGTTCGCCCGATGACGCTGCTCGACGACCGCCCCGCGGAGCGCGCCCCCGCGCCCGTCCGCCCGGGGTTCACCGGCCGCGTCCGCGACCTCCGGATCGGGGTGCGCTGCGCCGTCGCCGGTGGCCGCGAGGGCTGGATCCGTACGCTCCTGACCGCGATCGGGGTCGGCCTCGGCGTCGCCGTGCTGCTCGGCGCGGCGTCCGTGCCGACGCTGATGCAGCAGCGCGACGACCGCGGCGCCGCCCGCCAGCTCGGGGTCACCGCGACCGGCGACTCCGCGCCGCGTTCGGACCGCTCGTTCCTCCTGACGGACGCGTCCTCCGAGTTCCGCGACGCGTCGGTCGGCGGCTATCTGCTGCGCCCCGACGGCGCGCACCCGGTGCTGCCGCCGGGCGTCGACCGGATGCCCGGCCCCGGCGAGATGGTCGTCTCCCCCGCCCTGCGCCGGCTGCTCGACTCCCCCGACGGCAAGCTCCTCAAGGAGCGCTACCCGTACCGGGACGTGGGCACGATCGCCCCGGCGGGCCTGAGCGACCCCTTCGACCTGTACGTGTACGCCGGCTCGGACAGGATCACGGCCGACCGGGACGGACGGCGCTACGACACGTGGGGACACCGGTACGGGACCACGCCGATGGACCCCGTGCTCGTCGTCATGGTGATCCTGGCCTGCGTCGTGCTGCTCGTGCCGGTGGCGATCTTCATCGCGACGGCCGTGCGGTTCGGCGGCGAGCGGCGCGACCGGCGGCTCGCCGCGCTGCGCCTGGTCGGCGCGGACGTGCGGATGACCCGGCGGATGGCCGCGGGCGAGGCACTGTTCGGGGCGGTCGTCGGCGTGCTGCTCGGCGCCGGGTTCTTCCTCGCGGCACGGCAGCTGCTCGCCCATGTCGAGGTGTGGCGGCTGACGGCGTTCCCGTCGGACCTGTCGCCGGTGCCCGTGCTGGGCGCGCTGATCGTGGTGGCGGTGCCGCTGGCCTCGATCGCGGTGACCCTGTTCGCCCTGCGCTCGGTGGCGATCGAGCCCCTGGGCGTGGTCCGCAGCCGGCGCGGCCGGTCCCGCAGGCTGTGGTGGCGGCTGCCGATCCCGGTGATCGGCGCGGCGCTGCTGCTGATGTCGAGCGCGACCGGCAGCACGGACACGTTCGGCGTGGTGCGGATCTCGGCCGGGATCGGCCTGCTGCTGATCGGTCTGGTGCTGGTGCTGCCGTGGCTCGTCGAGGCGGTCGTGGCCCGGCTGCACGGCGGTTCGGTGCCGTGGCAGCTGGCGACGCGCAGGCTGCAGCTGTCGAGCACGGCGGCGAGCCGCGCGGTCGCGGGCATCACCATCGCGGTGGCCGGCGGCATCGCCCTGCAGATGTTCACCACCGCCGTCGACGACGACTTCGTGAAGTCGACGGGCGCAGACACCCGGCGGGCGCAGATCTCAGCGAACGCCAACTTCCCGAGCGGCGCGCTCGCCCAGCGGATGGTGAACGAGTTCGGCGCGACGAAGGGCGTGCGCAAGGTCATCGGCACGGTCGACACCTGGGCCAGCCCCGCGGGCGCGAAGCCGGACGCCGACGGGTACACGTCGAGCGTGACGCTCTCCGTCGGCACCTGCGCCGCGCTGCGCGAGCTGGCGCACCTGCCCTCGTGCACGGACGGCGACGTGTTCCGCGTGACCGGTTCCGGCGACGCGTACATGGAGTCGGAGCTGAAGAAGATCGGCGGTCCCGGCACCCGTCTGGAGGTCGACGGCGCGGACTTCGACAAGAAGGCGGAGAAGGCGGTCTCCTGGACCCTGCCGAAGAACACCCGGACCGTGACATCACGCCGCGACCCGAGCGGGGACACCTTCGGCGGCCTCCTGGCCACGCCCTCCGCGTTCGACACGCGCGTGCTGCACAACTCGTCGACGTCGGCCCAGGTCCAGGTGGACGAGTCGGTGCCGGACGCGCTGGAGTTCGTCCGCAACACGGCGTTCCGGATCGACCCGGCGATGCGGGTGTGGACGCTGAGCTCGACCCAGCAGGACAAGCAGTTCGCCAGTATCCAGCGCGGTCTGTTCACCGCGGCGGCCATCACGATCTCGCTGATCGCGGCGTCGATGCTGATCAACCAGATCGAGCAACTGCGCGAGCGCAGGCGGCTGTTGTCAGTGCTCGTCGCCTACGGCACCCGGCGCTCCACGCTCGCCTGGTCGGTGCTGTGGCAGACGGCGATCCCGGTCGTGCTCGGCATGGCGCTCGCGGTGTCGGGCGGCCTGGCCCTCGGGGTGCTGATGCTCCGCATGGTCGACAGGACGGTGACGGACTGGTGGGTGTTCCTGCCGCTGGTGGGTGTGGGCGCTGCGGCGATCGCCGGCGTCACGCTGCTGAGCCTGCCGCCGCTGTACCGCCTGATGCGCCCGGAGGGCCTGCGCACGGAGTGACGTCCGCGGGCCGGCCCGGGTCATGCCGCACCGACCCTGGGCTCGCCCGACGGCACCAGCGACCCTCCTTCCGCAGCACCGGGCGGGGCCTGCGCGCGGGAGGACGAGAGCACGGTCACGGCATGCGCCAGGGACACCATCGTCATGTGGTGGTGCCAACCGCGGTACGAGCGGCCCTCGAAGTCGCGGATGCCGAGGCCGTCGCTCACCTCCGCCAGATCGCGCTCCACACGCCGCGAGAGCATGGCCGTGCGGTACACACCGCCGAGCGGCGACTGCGCGAGGTTGGTGAGCCAGAACTCGCTCGGGGAACTCCGGCCGGAATCCGCCCAGGCGGCCAGCAGTACGAGGTCGAGGCCTTCCGGCTGCCCTTGCTGCACGGTGGATCCCCCGTGCAGCACGACAGGCACGGCACCGACCGACGTGGCACGCATGGTGCGCTCCGTGTGGTCGAACCACTCCACCGGTATGCGCTCCTTGTGCAGGGCCGTCAGCAGCCCGGCCGCTCCCGCCCGTCCCCCGGCACGGTCACCGGGTCCGATCCCGCTCCGCCCTGTCCTCCCTGTCCTCGACTCAGGCGGCATCGGTGCGATGGAGGACGGATCGATCCGGACGACGAACGGAATCTGACGGCCCGCCAGCTCGGCGCAGACCGTCTGCGGCGCCGCCTCCCGCCCGTCCATCACCACCGGCCGACCGCGCAGCCCCCACTCCCGCGTCATCTTGCTCACCGCGTCGACGGCGCACTGCTCGGGCGGGCACGAGCCGACCTCCGTGGGGATGGCGGCACGGCGGCGCAGGTCCTCCTGGCTCGTCCAGGACTCGGGCAGCGCCAGTTGCCAGTCCACAGGACAGCTGCCGTCCTCTCCCGCGAGCCAGACGCTCATCGCCTGCTGGCAGTTGACGACACGTCCGATCCGTGGGACCCACTGCCGTTCCACGCCGACCGTGTGCCGGCCCACCTTCGTGATCACGAGGGGCTGCACGACCCAGGCACGAGGCTGCGCACGCGCGATGAGCAGCCGTGCCAGGTCGCCGCGCACCTGATCGGCGTCCCACGGCGACTTGCTGATGAACTGGTTGAGGCTCTGCTCGGCCCCGCTGCCCACCCCGTGGGCGAGAGCACGCATGGTCTTCTTCCCGCGGACCGCGAGCAGCCCCCTCACATAGACCTCACCCCAGCGCCGCTGGTCGCTTCGGGGGATGGAGCGCAGCACGGAGAGAACCTCAGCGAGTTCGTTCGGTGACATGTGGTCGGGAAGCGCCTGCTGACCTGCGGTGGACACCGTTCTCCCCTCTCCATCGGCGACCCCAGTCGGCGCGGCGCCTCTCCGCGCCGCCCGGCAGCGTCACGCCACCCGGGTCGCGGCTGACCGCCCTCGCGCGGTGCCTGTCCTCGCGCAGCCTGCGGGTGATGATCACGCCGGTCCGGCGGGGCCCTGTCATGACTGCGCTGCAGGGTCGCGGCCGACCGCACCGACGCCCGGTCACCGCCGAAGCCCTTCGACGGACGCCAGCACCTGGTCGACACCGGCGCCCAACTCACCCTCGAGCGCCACCCCGAAGACGGCGCAGCCGGGCATCAGCCGACTCAGCCGCTGTCGGACACCCTGCGGTCCCTGCCAACCACCGAGCACGACGAACCGGTCGTAGTGCCGGGCCATTTGACCCGCCGCAGCCGCCAAGTGGCCGTCGTCGACGTACACCAGATGCGCGTGCGCCACCCCCGCGTACCGTTCCCGGGCGGCCAGTGCGAGCCGGGTGCCGTCCTCGCCGACCGAGACCAGGCAGACCCTCGCGTCCGCGGGCTCTCCGGACTCCGGACCGGCGCCCCAGACAACCGGGGGGATCTCTCCGTCGTCAGCTCCGGTCCAGTCCGCCGTCACGTCGGCAGGTGCCCCTGCTCCGATGCGGATGTGGTGCGGCCGCCCCGAACGAACCGCCATGCGCACCACCGACCGGATCTCGTGCACGCCGCTCGGCGCCGCGATCCGTAAGCGCGGCACGCCCAGCAGCTCCGCCGGACCGTCCTCGATGTCCGGCACCACCACCGACGCCCCCACCCGCAGATAGGCGAGCGCCAGACGAGGGAGCCGCGCCTCTCGGGCCGCGTCGCCCAGACCGCACACGAATACCCTGAACCCAGCCGTGACCAGCCCTTCAACCATGCTCACCATGGCGCTCTCCACACTGCCGAGCGGGAAGAACCGGTCCGGGTGCGCCGCCTCGAAAGGATGCAGGGCGCCGCGCGGCAGGGCTTCCACGCACACCACTCGGGCGTCTTCCGCGCCGATCTTTGCCAGTTCCTCGCGATAGACGACCTCCGCCCGGACGATCGCAACGCCCACAGCGCAACCCCTTTCAGAGAAGGTTCATGCCTCGCTCGGTAGATTACAAACCGACGGCCCGGTTTGCAAACGGTCTCTCCGCCCGTCACGGGTCCCTTTATTGGACATTTCGGCCGCATCTCGACCGATGAAGCGCATGAAACGAACCACATGGTCGGTTCTATACTTGCGGGCCGGGTGGCGCACACATGGGGCGCACCCCTTCGACCGCAACCCGCCCCCGAAGGAGGCACCAGTGACCCAGCAGGTGCGCGCCGCCCGCACCCGGCACGCTCTCATCCACTCCGCCGCTCTCTCGTTCGAGGCGCACGGCTACACAGGGACACGCCTCACCGACATCAGCTCGGGAGCGGGTGTCAGCGTCGGAGCCCTCCACTTCCACTTCGACAGCAAGCCGGCGATGTCGGATGCCGTCCAGGAGGCGGCACACCAGCACTTCCGGCGAGCCGCCCAGGCCGCGCAACACGGACAGTCCAGCGCACTCCAGCAACTGATCAACTCCACCCACGCCATTGCCGGACTGTTGAGGGCGGACGTCGTGGCACGCGCCGGGCTGCGGCTCAACCGGGACGGAACCCTCAGCAACCCGGTCGACTTCCCGAGTCAGTGGCGCGCGTTCGTCGATCGCCGATTCATCTGCGCCGCAGACCAAGGCGCCCTGCTCGCGCCGCAGGCCCACCACACGCTCGCGCGTTTCGTCACCGCCGCAACCATGGGGCTTGAAACACTCGGCAGAACCGACAAGTCGTGGCTTGCGACGCACACCATCACCGACCTCTGGGCATGGCTGCTCCCCAAGGTGGCCACGACAGACACAGGACTCTCCCCAGCAGGAACAGACACATCCATGCCACAGGTCGCGCCGAGGACACCACCGGCCAACACCTCGTGACACCACACAAAGGCCGATCACCCCAACGACAGTTTCCCGTCATGCCGTTGGACCACATTGAAAACAAAACCGCTTGGTCAGTATCTTTACCTCCAGCACCGCACTCGGCAGATCACCACGGCGTCCGTCCCACCGCATCACCGCAGCGGCACGGCCGCACGACGGGTGATCATCGAGTGCGCCTGCCTGATGGATCGCTAAGCAACCACGCACGGGGGATGAGTCGATGGAACGTGTGGAACTCGCGATTGTGGGAGGGGGCCCGGTCGGAATGCTCCTGGCGGCCGAGGCCGGACGGTACGGACTACGCACCGCGCTCGTGGAGACGGCAGCCTCCACGTCGGATCAGCCGAAGGCCAACACCGTGCACGCCAGGGCACTCCAGTCGCTGGCGCGCCACGGATACAGGGAGGTCCTTCCTGAACACGGAGCCTCGGACAACACGGCGATGTTTCACTTCGCCGGCATCGACGGCCTGGCCATCACGTCTCCCGAGCACGAGCCTCCCCCTGTGGCCAAGTGCCCCCAGGCGGTTCTCGAGCGGGCCTTCGAACAGCACGCCCGGGCCAGGGGTGTTCACGTCCTGCGCGGCTGCCGCGCCACACAGATCAGCCGCACTCGGGACCATGCGCACCTGACACTCCAGAGCGAGCGCGGCAGCCATCGGATCAGCGCGGACTATGTCGCCGCCGCGGACGGAGCACACAGCTCCATCCGCGAACAGATGGGCTTCACCAAGGACTTCCGCGCTCCCCGCATCTCGGCGCTCCTCGGCGTGGTCCGCTTCGCCGATCCCGCAACCGCGCCGGCCGGGTGGCACAGGACTCGACGCGGATGGACCGTCGCGCGCGACTTCGGCAACGGCTACACACTGATTCGAGCGATCACCTTCGCCGGAACCCCTCCCGACCGTCGCGCCCCGGTGACGTTGGGCGAGCTGCAGCGCGAGGCGTCCTACATTCTCGGCCGCGACCTGAAGATGACGGATGCGCTGCATCTACGACGCTTCAGCGACGTGTCCACACTGGCCCACCGGTTCCTCGACGGACGGGTCGCCCTGGTGGGGGATGCCGCACACACGCACTTCCCCATCGGAGGACAGGGCCTGAGCACCGGGATCCAGGACGCCCTCAACCTCGGCTGGAAATTAGCTCATTGCATCCGCGGCACAGCGGGGAAGGACCTGCTCGAGACCTACGACGAGGAGCGCCGCCAAGCAGCCCAGCGGGTCATCGACAACACCCGGGCACAAGCGGTACTCATGCGCCCCGACCCCGAACTCGACCCGCTGCGCGACCTCTTCACCGGCCTGATCCGGCACGACAAGGACCAGAACCACCTGGCCGCCGCCATCAGCGCCCAGGACACCCGCTACGCACCCAGGACGAAGGGTGCCTCCCCCCTGGAAGGCACGTTCCTGTCGAACCGACCGCTCGTCACAGAAGACGGCCGGTCAACCAGTGTCGTCGAACTCCTGACCGAGGGGCGCCCGCTCCTGCTCCTGTCGGGGCCCGGCGCCGACAGCACACACCGTGCGCAGAGCCGGGCGTGGAACACCGTCGTGCGAACGGTCTCCGTACGACCCGATGCAGGACTGCCGCAGGAGGCCGTACTCGTGCGGCCCGACGGGTACGTCGCATGGGCCTGCGACAGCGCCGACTCACTGCCCGAAGCGCTGCGTGTCTGGTTCGGCGAGGAACCATGAGCGGTAAGGCCCCCCGGACCGGGGGCCGGGTTCAGCCGGCCGCGACCTCTTCGCCGTCATCCGCCGGTTCCTGCTCGAGGGCGGCCCGCGCAATCCGATCGAGGTCGAAGTCCAAAGACGCCAGGACCGAAGGCAGCGCGATGGCAGGCATCAGGTGCCGGGTCAGTGCCTCCATGCGTTCTGCCAGGTCCGCGTAGTTCGACAGCGCCTGCGACATGGACTGGATACCTGCGAAAGCCCCGACAAGGACGTCGGCCGATTCTCCTGGCACCACGTGCGGCAGCAGTTCACCCCGGCCTGCCGCCTCCTCCATGGAGCGCGCGAGTTGTCCGCTCCACCCCGTGAACGCGTCGCCACGACGGCCACCCATCGCCCCCTCGTCCAGCGACAGCCGCACAGCTGCGCGCACCACAGGATCAGTGCGCAGCCGGTACGTCTGGGACGCGATGAGGTCGATGACCTCCTGAAGCTTGATGGACCTCGGCAACAGCGGCAGACCGTCGGGCAACTGCTCCTCGAGCAGTCCCCGCGCCAACGCTTCCTTGGAAGCAAAGTGAAAGTACAGCGCACCCTTGGTGACCTGGCCTCGAGCCAGGATCTCCGCGATCGTCGCCGCCTGGAAGCCACGCTCCTCGAACACGCCCGCCGCCGCTTCCACGATGACCCGCCGGGTTCTGATCGCTCGGTCTTGCTTCGGCACGCGTGCCTCCATGTCCGCACCAGCTAAGAACAAACCGCCCAGTTTGTATTTTACCATCTCCTGGCAAAGAGGGCCCCATGTTCACTGCTCCGCTTTCCCCGACCATCGACTCGGCCGCCGCCTTCGCGCACCGGACCACCGATCGCGACACCTTCATCCGCAGCTGGCAGGCAGCGGGTGCCGGCCGTCACTTCGCATCGGCGCGGCTTCCCCACGATCACCCCTTCTTCCCGCCGTCCCGGGACGGCCGCCCCGACCCGCTGCTGCTCGCCGAGAGCTTCCGCCAGGCCGGCCTCGTGATCCTGCACGCCGGCCACGACGTACCGCTGGACCACGTCTTCCTCCTCGGCTCCCTCCAATACGACTACTCCATGCCCGTGCCCGACGCGCAGGGCGGCCCCTGCGAGTTGACCCTGGAGGTGA
>NZ_WWIA01000521.1 GCF_009870065.1 Streptomyces sp. SID5785
TGGCGGGGTGTTCTGCACATCACAACAACACACCGATCGTGGCCAAGATTCCTTCAGGCCAAGGAAGTTGACCCTCCTTTGACCCTTGATCGCCATGTAGTTGGTATCTACAGGCATATCAGAGGCCCCACCGGGAGAAAACCGGTGGGGCCTGTGATGACGCGTGGGGCGGCTGGAGGGTTTACTTCCCCGTGAACTTCTCGTACTCCTTGAGCACCTCGTCCGTCGGGCCGTCCATCCGCAGCTCGCCGCGTTCCAGCCACAGGACGCGGTCGCAGGTGTCGCGGATCGACTTGTTGTTGTGGCTCACCAGGAAGACCGTGCCGGCCTCCTTGCGCAGCTCACGGATGCGGGCCTCGGAGCGCTTCTGGAACTTGCGGTCGCCCGTGGCCAGGGCCTCGTCGATCATCAGGACGTCGTGGTCCTTCGCCGCCGCGATCGAGAAGCGCAGCCGCGCCGCCATGCCGGACGAGTAGGTCCGCATCGGCAGGGTGATGAAGTCGCCCTTCTCGTTGATGCCCGAGAAGTCGACGATCTCCTGGTAGCGGGCCTTGATCTCCTCGCGGGACATGCCCATGGCGAGACCGCCCAGGATCACGTTGCGCTCGCCGGTCAGGTCGTTCATCAGGGCCGCGTTCACCCCGAGCAGCGAGGGCTGGCCGTCGGTGTAGACCTTGCCCTTCTCGGCGGGCAGCAGGCCCGCGATGGCGCGCAGCAGGGTCGACTTGCCCGAGCCGTTGGAGCCGATCAGGCCGATCGCCTCGCCGCGGTAGGAGGTGAAGGAGACGCCGCGCACGGCGTGCACCTTGCGCACCCCGCGCTCCTCGCCGCGCTTGAGGATGCGGCTCAGCGCGGAGGTGGCGCTGCCCTTGCCGGTCTTCGCGCCGTTGACGCGGTAGACGATGTGCAGCTCGTCCGCGATCACCGTCGGGATGCGGGCGTCCTGGGGGGTCTTGTCGAGATCAGCCACGGCCGTACCGCTCCTCTGCCTTCCAGAAGTAGACGAAGCCGACGATCCCGAACAGGACCGCCCAGCCGGCCGCGAACGCCCAGACGTGCGGCGGCAGGAACTTGTGTCCGTAGCCGTCGGTGCGCATGAACGCGTACCGGATCAGGTCCATGTAGATCGAGGCCGGGTTCCACTGGAGGACGTCGCCGACCCAGGACGGGACACCCTTCTTGCTCGCGAGCATCGCCGGGATGCTGAACATGACGCCCGAGGCGTACATCCAGGTCCGCATCACGAACGGCATCAGCTGGGCGAGGTCGGGCGTCTTGGCGCCCGCCCGCGCGAAGATCAGCGCGAGGCCGGTGTTGAAGACGAACTGCAGGGCCAGCGCCGGGACCACCAGGAGCCAGGACCAGCCGGGGAAGATCCCGAAGCCGAGCATGATCAGGACCAGCACGATCATCGAGAACAGCAGCTGCTGGAGCTGTTGCAGCGCGAACGAGACCGGCAGCGAGGCCCGGGGGAAGTGCAGCGCCCGGACCAGGCCCAGGTTGCCGGAGATCGCCCGCACGCCCGCCATCACCGAGCTCTGCGTGAAGGTGAAGACGAACACGCCCGTGACCAGGAACGGCACGTAGATCTCGTGCGGGATGCCCTTCCGCGCGCCCAGCAGCAGCCCGAAGATGAAGAAGTAGACCGCGGCGTTCAGCAGGGGGGTCGCCACCTGCCAGACCTGGCCGAGCTTGGCCTGGCTGTACTGGGCGGTCAGCTTCGCCTGGGAGAAGGCGAGGATGAAGTGCCGGCGGCCCCACAGCTGGCGCACGTACTCGCTCAGACCGGGGCGGGCACCGCTCACGGACAGGCCGTACTTGGCGGCGAGCTCGGCAGGGGAGAGCCCGTCGTCGGGCGACGGGGGCGCGCTCACCGCGACGCCGCCGTCATGCGTTGTCTCACTCACAGGGGAAACTTTCGTCTTCAAGAGCGCAGCCTGGTCGGGCAGGGGCGGGGAGCCGGGACCGGGTGGGGCCCGGGGCTCCCGGACTCGAGCTTGTCAGATGACGGGAGGGCGTCCCAGTCGGGTCAGGCGCCACACCGTACGCCACCTCATGGGCCGGCGAGGCCCGCAGGAGGCGGTCCAGCCCTCCTTGAAACCGCCGAACCAGGCCTTGAGCGCGGGACCGGAGGGACGCCGGGCCAGCGTGAGCAGCAGCCACACGCCGAGGTACACGGGCACCAGCGGCAGGGGCAGGTTGCGGCGGGCGAGCCAGACCCGGTTCCGGGCGACCATGCGGTGGTAGACCGCGTGCCGGGACGGAGCCGTGGTCGGGTGGTGCAGCACCATGTCGGCGCGGTAGTCGATCATCCAGCCCGCGTCGAGGGCACGCCAGGCGAGGTCGGTCTCCTCGTGGGCGTAGAAGAACGCCTCGGGCAGGGCGCCGACCTCGGCGACGACCCGGGTGCGCAGGGCGTTGGCCCCGCCGAGGAACGTCGTCACGCGCGAGGAGCGCATCGGGTCGGCGGCCCGCAGCCGCGGCACGTGCCGGCGCTGGGTCTCGCCGGTGTCCGGGTCCGCGATGCGGAAGCTGACGATGCCGAGCTGCGGGTCGGCGGCGAACGCCTCGCGGCACAGCTGGGCGGTGTCGGTCAGCGGCAGCAGACCGTCGTCGTCGAGGAAGAGCAGGATGTCGACGTCGGAGCCGGAGGGTCCGAAGGCCTCGATGCCGACGTTGCGCCCGCCGGGGATGCCCAGGTTCTCGGGCAGCTCGACGGTGCGCACGCCCTCGGGGACGTCCGGCACCGGCGAGCCGTTGCCCACGACGACGACCTCGACCGGGTCGCCCTCCTGCTTCGCGACCGAGTCGAGCAGCGCGCGCAGCTCGGCCGGGCGGTTGCCCATGGTGATGACGACCGCGCCGACCTTGAGCGGCGCCGGTGCGGCGCTCACTTGAGCCTGCTCGAGGCGAGGATGGACACGAGGTGCAGCAGCGTCTGCAGCACGGCGATGCCCGCGAGGACGGCCACACCGAGGCGCGTGAAGAACAGGTCGCCCCGGATCTGGTCCACGATCGCGAGGACCAGGATCAGCAGGGTGGCCTCGATGCCCAGGATGAGCCGGTGGAACTTGAACGCGGCGGCGGCCCTGCGGGCCAGCGCCATGCCGGAGGAGCGCATCTCGGAGGCGGACTCCTTGACCTGCTCCTTGCCGCCCGCGGCGCGCGCGAGACCGACGAGGTCCGTCTCGGCCTTGATCATGATGGCGCCCAGCGCGGCCAGCGTGCCCAGGAAGGCCCACAGCCAGTCGATGCGGCCGCTGCCCCACAGGTCGGCGGCGCGCAGTCCGAAGCCGACGAGGACGGCCGCGTCCGTGAGGTACGCGCCGACCCGGTCCATCCAGACGCCGGTCAGCGAGTACTGCTTGCGCCAGCGCGCTATCTCGCCGTCGACGCAGTCGAGCAGCAGGTACAGCTGGACCGCGACGACGCCGAGCACGGCGCCCCACACACCCGGGACGAGCAGCGCGGGGGCCGCGAGGACTCCGCACACCGTCATCAGGTAGGTCAGCTGGTTGGGCGTGACCTTGGTGTTCACCAGGTGGCGGTCCACACGCAGCGAGACCTCGCGCATGTAGAGCCGGCCCATCCAGTGCTCACCGCTGCGGCGGTCCTTCACCCCGGCGGGGTGGACGACCGGGCGCAGCTCAGCTACCGATGGCTTTTGCATAGTCGGCGTAGGCGTCCCTGATCTGGTCGGCGGACAGGTCGAGGTGTTCGAGGATCGTGTAGCGGCCCGGCCGGGTCTGCGGAGCGAAGAGCACGGCGTCCACGAGGTCCTGGTCGCTGTAGCCCATCTCCTGCGCGAGGACCGGAAGGCCGTGCCGACGCAGCGTCGCGACCATCTCCTTCGCGGTGTCGTGGTCGCCCCGCAGGTACGTGGCGAACGCACCGCCGAACCCGCACTGCTCCCCGTGCTGCGCGTTGCGCTTGGGGAAGAGCAGATCGAAGGCGTGGCAGATCTCGTGGCAGGCGCCCGAGGCGGGCCGCGAGTCACCGGCGACGGACATCGCGAGACCGCACATCACCAGCGACTCGGCGAGCACGCTCAGGAAGTCGTCGTCGCCGATGCCGCCGGGGTGGCGCAGCACCGCGTGGGCGGCCTGGCGGGCCATGGCGGCGGCCAGGCCGTCGACCTGCTCGCCGTTGACCTGATGCGACAGCTCCCAGTCCGCCACGGCGGAGATCTTGCAGATCACGTCGCCGATGCCGGCCCGGACGAACCGGACCGGAGCGTCGCGGATGACGTCCAGGTCGATGACCACGCCGATCGGGTTCGGCACACCGTACGAACCGCGGCCCGCGTCGTTGTCGAGCGTCGCGACCGGCGAGCACAGGCCGTCGTGCGCGAGGTTGGTGGCGACGGCCACCAGCGGCAGGCCCACGCGGGCCGCCGCGTACTTCGCGCAGTCGACGACCTTGCCGCCGCCCAGGGAGACGACCGCGTCGTAGCGGCCGCCCTTCTTGATCGAGTCGGCGAGCTTGACGGCGCCGTCGATGGTGCCGTCGGCGTCGTCGAACCAGTCCGCCCCGGGGAAGGACGCCTCGAACCGCTCCTTGAGCAACCGGCCGGAGCCGCCGTTGCTGATGGCGAAGGCGAGCTTGCCGGTCGGCGCGATGCGCTGGTCGGTCAGAATCGTGGCCAGATCGTCCAGCGCGCCGGCCCGGATGTCGACGACGACCGGGCTCGGCATCAGCCGGGTCAGTACTGGCACGCGATCTCCCGGGCCTTGGCGAGGTCCTCGTGGTTGTCGATCTCGACCCACGGGACGTCGCCGATCGGGGCGACGTCGACCTTGAAGCCGCGGTTCACGAGCTCCTGGTAGCCGTCCTCGTAGTACAGCTGCGGGTCGCGCTCGTAGGTGGCCTTGAGGGCGTCGGCGAGCGCGTCGGCCGCGTCGCCCTCGATGAGGGTGACACCGATGTACTCGCCCGTGGCCTCGGCCGGCTCCATGAGCTTGGTGATCTTCTGGACGCCCTTGGCGGGGTCCACGACGACCTTCATCTCCTCGTCGCCCAGGTTCTTCACCGTGTCGAGCGCGAGGATGATCTTCTTGCCGTCGCCGCGGGCGGCGAGCAGGGTCTTCTCGACGGAGACCGGGTGCACGGTGTCGCCGTTGGCGAGGATCACCGTGTGCTTGATGGCGTCGCGGCCGCACCACAGGGAGTAGGCGTTGTTCCACTTCTCGGCGACGTCGTTCTCGATGAGCGTCAGCTTCAGGCCGTACTTCGCCTCCAGCGCCGCCTGGCGCTCGTAGACGACCTCCTTGCGGTAGCCGACGATGATGCCGACCTCCGTGAGGCCGATCTCGGCGAAGTTCTTGAGGGTGAGGTCGAGGACGGAGAGCTCGTTGTCGGTCCCCTCGCCCACGACGGGCACCAGCGCCTTGGGAAGCGTCTCGGTGTAGGGACGGAGCCGGCTGCCGGCGCCGGCGGCCAGGACGAGGCCGATCATGCGGGTTCTCCTTCATCGTGTACGGCGGGTGCACCCCGGCGGGCGGAGGCGACCCAGAAGCTGATGCTCTCGGCGAGCACCACGAGTGCCACGAACACGGCGCAGACCGTGAGCGCGACGGTGAAATCTGTGTTGCCGAGCAGTGCGGCCAGCACGGCGACCACCAGCGTCCGGCCGTCGTGACCGCCGGTCGCCCGCACCAGCCACTGGGGCGGCGCGCCGGTGCCGCCGCGGATGCGGTACACCGTGTCGTAGTGATGGTAGGCGACCGCCGCCACCAGTCCGAAAGCCGCGGGCAGGGCGCCGTTCACGTCCGCGCGGGCCGCGAGGACCAGGATCGTGAGGTACTCGGAGGCCCGGAACACCGGGGGAACGAGCCAGTCGAGGGCGCCCTTGAGGGGGCGCGCGACGGCCAGTCCGGACGTGACGCAGTACACGGCCGCGGCGACCACGGGCCAGACGCTGCCGAAGTCCGTGAGCGCGCTCACGGTGACGACCGCCACGCCGCCGAGCGCGGCGACGACGGGGGCCGCGGCACTCCTGCCGGTCCGGGCGACCGCCCGGGCGATCGGGCCGGAGTCGGCCAGGTCGGCGAGGGCCTCGGCGGCCCGGTCCGTGCGGTGGGCGCGGCGGGTCAGCGAGCGCAGGACGCGGCCCGCGGTCGTGTAGCAGGCGGCGAGAGCGCAGCCGATCAGGAGCATGTAGAAGGTGATGCGCGGGGTGGTGAACGCGGTGAACAGCGCGATGAGCGCCCAGCGCTCGCCGATCGGCAGCACGATCATGCGGCGCACCCAGACCGTCCAGCCGACGCTGTCGAGCTTGTCGGAGAGGGCGGCGGTGGGGCTGGTGTTGGCCGTGGCGTCGTGGTTCGCCTCGTTGAAGGAGAAGTCGACGACGTGCCGGCAGGTCTGCAGGACCATCGCGCCGAGCGCGAGCGCCCACACGTCGTCACCGCCGCCGGACGCGCGGGCCGCGCCGAGCGCGAGCCCCGCGTAGTAGGCGTACTCCTTGGCGCGGTCGAACGTGGCGTCGAGCCAGGCGCCCAGCGTCGAGTACTGCAGCGAGTAGCGGGCGAGCTGCCCGTCGGTGCAGTCCAGGACGAAGGAGAAGAGGAGCAGCACGCCCGCGGCGACGAAGCCGATCCGGGTGCCGGTGGCCGCGCAGCCCGCCGCGATCAGCGCGGTGAGCAGGGAGGCGGTCGTGACCTGGTTCGGGGTCAGGCCGCGCCGTGCGCACCAGCGCGCGATGTAGCGGGAGTACGGGCTGATGCAGTACGTGGTGAAGAAGCCGTCCCTGGCCTTGACCGCGGTGCGCAGCCTGATCGCCTCGTCGTCGACGGCGGCGACGGACTGGCGGACCTCGTTCCTGGCCTGCGGGTCGGCGGGCACGGCGGCGACGAGCTCACCCAGCTCGGGGCGGTGCACGTCGGTTCCGGCGGCCGCCAGCCGGTCCGCCACGGCGTCGGGGACGGTCCCGGCCTCCTTGACGGCCTCCTCGAGCGCCGGGCGGGCCGCCGGCTGCGCGGTGACGGCGCCGGGGATCGCGGACGCGGGGAAGCGCGGGTCGGTGAGGCCGAGGCGCAGGGCGTGGACATGGCCCACGAAGCCCGCGTCGACGACCGCGACGCGCTGGTCCCCGGGCACACCGGCGAGCGCCGCTGCGGCGTCCGCCGGGTCGGGGACCGGTCGTACGTCGAAGCCGAGGGCCCGCAGATCGCCCTCGAGGGACGAGCCGGGCACCGGCTGACCGGTGACGATGGCGGTCGACAGACGAACTCACTCCTCGGTGCCGGCACGCGGGCGCGCCGAAGTCTCCTGCACGATGGGGGCACCCTGGAGGACCCTGCGGAGCGGGGTCGGCCGGGCGGCATGTCGGCAGAGGTTATCGGATGACGACAAGCGGACGTTCACCGCCCGTTTACGCCCCGATCGGCCCCTGTCCGTCGCGGTCTGCGCAGGCGTCGCCGGGGTCCGGCGGGCCACGGGCCGCCCGTTCATCATTGTCGATCAAGTGCCCGGGCCACAAACCCCGCCCTTACGGGGGCCCGCTTAGGGTGGTGCGCCATGACGTGGCTGATCACCGGCGGAGCCGGATACATCGGGGCACATGTGGCACGGGCCATGGCGGACGCGGGCGAGCGCGTGGTCGTCGTGGACGACGTGACGACGGGGGTGCCGGACCGGCTGCCGGCGGACGTCCCGCTGGTGCGGGGCTCGGCCCTCGACGCGGACCTGGTGCGCCGGGTGTGCGCCGGGCACGAGGTGACCGGTGTGGTGCACCTCGCGGCGCACAAGCAGGTCGGGCAGTCCGTGGAGCAGCCCGAGCGCTACTACCGGGACAACGTGGGCGGCCTCGCGACACTGCTCGAGACGGTCGCCGCGGCGGGTGCGCGCCGCTTCGTGTTCTCGTCGTCGGCTGCGGTGTACGGCAATCCGGACACGGGCCTGATCACGGAGTCGACGCCCTGCGCGCCGGTGAACCCGTACGGCGAGACGAAGCTGGCGGGCGAGTGGCTGGTGCGGGCGGCCGGGCAGGCGCACGGCATGGCCACGACCTGCCTGCGCTATTTCAACGTGGCGGGCGCGGCGGAGCCCGCCCTCGCGGACACCGGCGTCTTCAACGTGATCCCGATGGTCTTCGACCGCCTCACCCGCGGCGAGGCCCCGCGCATCTTCGGTGACGACTACCCGACCCCTGACGGCACCTGCATCCGGGACTACGTGCACGTCGCGGACCTCGCCGAGGCGCATCTGGCGGCCGCGCGGCGGCTCTCCCGCCCGGACGTGAGCGGCGATCTGACGGTGAACATCGGCACCGGCCGGGGCGCGTCCGTGCGCGAGCTGGTCGACGTCATCGCCGACGTCACCGGGATCGGCACGCCCGCGCTGGTCGAGCCGCGCCGCCCCGGGGACGCCCCGCGCGCGGTCGGCGCCACCGCGCTGGCCGAGAAGGAGCTCGGCTGGAGCGCCACGCGCTCGGTGCGGGACATGATCGTCTCTGCGTGGGAGGGCTGGTGCCTGCGGCATCCGGAGGCATCCGCGACGTGATCGCGCACCGCGCTGACCTGCGGACATGCCAGAGCATTTCCGCAGGTCAGAGCACATGACAACGGTGTTCACCGCCATGTTTGCAGATACCCCCTCCCCGTAGTTGACTGGAGTGCGCCGCCCGGACCGGGGCGGCGCACGGATCCGGACGGAGGGCGGTTTCGATGGGTGTCGGGCACAGCCACGACCACGGGCACGCGCACGGCCCCACGACGGGGACGGCGGCGGCGGCCCACCGCGGTCGGCTGCGTGTCGCCCTGGGGATCACCCTGACCGTGATGGTGGTGGAGATCGTCGGCGGCGTCGTCGCCGACTCCCTGGCCCTCGTCGCCGACGCCA
>NZ_WWIA01000522.1 GCF_009870065.1 Streptomyces sp. SID5785
CCCGCAACGGCGTCACCCCCAGGGGCTCCGCCCCGGCCCCCGCTCCTCAATCGCCGGAGAGGCTTGAGGTGGCCACCGCTCGCGGTCGCCCGCAGGTCAGAGACAGGGGCTGTGCATCAGCCCCGAAAAGGGGCGCGGGGAACTGCGCGACCGGCCCACCACCAACGCGCACCCGGCAACGGCACCGCAACCCACCACAATGAACCCCACCCCGACGAGAGAGGCCCGCGCCCCATGACACCCCCCGTGCGAATCCTGCTCTGCGACGACCACGTCGTCGTCCGCGCCGGCCTCCTCGCCCTCCTGGACAGCGCCCCCGGCATCGAGGTGGTCGGCGAGGCCGGCACCGGCGAGGAGGCCCTGGCGCTGGCCACGAAACTCGCCCCCGACGTCGTCCTCATGGACCTCCAGCTCGGCGCGGGCATCGACGGCGTCGAGACGACCCGCCGCCTCACCACCGGCACACCCCCCACCCCGCACGTCCTGGTCCTCACCACGTACGACACGGACGCCGACATCACCCGCGCCATCGAGGCCGGCGCCACCGGCTACCTGCTCAAGGCCGAGCGCCCGGAGGAACTGTTCGCCGCGATCCACGCCGCCGCCGAGGGCCGCACCACCCTCTCCGCCCCGGTCGCCTCCCGCGTCATGGCGAACATGCGCAAGCCCCGCCCCACGCTCACCGACCGCGAGCGCGACATCCTCGCCCAGCTCGCGCACGGCCTGGGCAACCGGGACATCGCCAAGGCCCTGTTCATCAGCGAGGCCACGGTGAAGACCCACCTGGGCCGGATCTACGACAAGCTCGGCGTCGACACCCGCGCCGGTGCCGTCGCGGTGGCGAAGGAGCAGCGCCTGCTCCCCTGATCCGGCGACGCCCCCGCGGCCGTGACACCATCGCGTACGTGCTCGACATCGGTTACGCCCTCTCCCGCCGCTTCCCGGATCCGCCGCAGACGGACTACCGGCGCGCGGACGTCCACGCGCTGCGCCACGACCTGTTCAGCGGCGACGTGTACCTGGCCGACACGAAGGCGGACCGGGAGCTGTCCACAGCCTGGGGATGGGTGCCGGTGCTCGACTTCGCCTGGGCGCTGTGCGACATCACCGAGCGGCTCGACCGGGACCCGCGCGGCAGCCGCAGCGCCACTCCCCAGTACGCGGAACTGGACTTCACCGAGTCGACCGACCGGATGCTGTTCGAGCGCCGCTTCGGCTGGGTCGACATCGAGTCCGACTGGATGCCCGGCGACGAGCCGCCGCTGACCTTCTCGCACACCGAACTGCGCCGCGAGGCCCGCGACTTCCTGCACGACCTGATCGCCGATCTGACCGACCTGCACGAGGACCTCGGGGACAACCCGGCCGTCTGGGACCTCCAGGCCCGCTTCCCCCGGATGAAGTAAGCCCGCTCAGTCCTCCACCCGCACCCCCAGCTCCGCCGCGAACACCGGTGCCAGGTCGAGGAGTTGAGACGTCGAGATCACGGCCCCGCCCAGTCGGTCGACCCCGCGGGCGACGTCGAGCCGCGCCGCCTCCCGCAGATCCACGTCCGTCAGCGTCACCCCCGACAGGTCCGCCCCCGTCACCACGCAGCCGGGGAACTCGACCCGCTCCAGGCTCGCGCCCCCGAAGTCCGGCTCGACCAGCACGCAGCCCTCGAAGACGACGTCCTTGAGCCGCGCCTTCCGCAGATTCAGGTAGTCGATCTTGCCGCCGCGGATCAGCACCCGCTCCAGCGCCGCGCCGTGCAACTGCGTCCCGCCCAGGCGCGCGTCCGTCACCTCCACGTCCCGCAGCGTCGCCTCCGCGAGCTGCGTGCCGACCCCGCGGATCGCACGCAGCGACGTGTCCAGGATCCGGGCCCGCCCCAGCTCCGTACCGTCCAGCGCGCACTCCTCCAGCGCACAGTCCATGAACCGCGCCCCGGTCCCCTCCTGCCCGGAGAGGTCGACGGCCCGCAGCTCCACCCCGTCGTAGTCCCCGTCCGGCGCCAGGCCCGCACCCTCGGGCCACGGCTCCAGCGGCGGCAGCCGCAGCTCCGGCCGCCGCGCCCGCCGGACCCGCGCCGCCGTCCCGCTGCTCCGGCTGCCCCTGCTGTTCCCGCTGCTCCTGCTGTTCCTGTCGGCCATCCCCCCATGCTGCCCGCCCCCACTGACAACGCCGCGGCACCCGGCCAGGACCCGCCCCGGCGGCGATGTCACATTCCGCGGCGCCCCCGGCGTCGTAGAAGTGCACGCCGGCTCGTACGAAGGCAGGAGACCCGCATGGCCCGCAGGACCCCCGACCTCACCGTCATCGGCGGCGGTCTCGCCGGACTGACCGCCGCGATCACCGCCGCCGAGGCCGGCGCGCGCGTCACGCTCCACGAGGCCCACCACACCCTGGGCGGCCGCGCCCGGACGGCCGGCGCGGAGCCCGGCGAGCAGACACAGGCCCGCTACCGCACCCACAACGGACCGCACGCCCTCTACGCCGGCGGCCCGCACTGGACCTGGCTCAAGCGGCGCGACCTGCTCGGCCCGGTCACCGGCGTCCCGCTGCACGAGGCCGCCCGGCTGCGCTTCCACCGGGGCGGCGTCCTGCGCCGCACCCCGCCCGCCGCGCTCCTCCGACTGCTGCGCCACCGGCCCGAACACGCCCCCGTGGACGAGGACTTCACCACCTGGGCGGGCCGCGTCGCCGGCGTCGACGGGGCCCGCGCCGCGGCCCACTACACGGCCGTCGCCCTCTTCCACCACGACCCCGGGTCGCTCTCGGCCCGCTTCGTGCAGGAGCGCCTGCGCCGGACGACCGCCCTGCCACCGGAGGCCCACTACCCGCTGGGCGGCTGGTCCGCGGTCGTCGACCGGATGGCCGCCCGCGCCTGGAACCTGGGCGTCCGCGTCGAGACCCTCAGCCGCCTCGACACCGTCCCCACCGACACCCCCGTGGTCGTCGCCACCTCCCTGGAGGCCGCCCGCCGGCTGCTCCGCGACCCCACGCTGACCTGGGACAGCGGGCGCACGGCCCTCGTCGACCTCGCGCTGCGCCGGCGCCGCGGCGACGCGTTCGCCGTGTCGGGGATCGACTTCCCGGCCTGGATCGAACGCTTCACCGCACAGGACCCGTCGCTCGCCCCGAGCGGCGAGAGCCTGCTCCAGGGCCAGGTGCCACTCGCCCCGCACGAGTCCGCGGCCGACGGCTCGGCCCGCGCCGAGCTGCTCCTCGACCTCGCGTACCCCGGCTGGCGGTCCCGCACGGTCTGGCGCCGCGACGCCGTCGCCCAGGGCCGCACCGGCGCCCTCGACCGCCCCGGCACCACCTGGCGGGACCGGCCCGCGATCGACCGCGGCGACGGGGTGTACCTCGCGGGCGACATGGTGGCCGCGCCCGGCGTGCTCAGCGAGGTCTCCTTCACCAGCGCCATCGAGGCGACGACGCTCGCGCTGCGCAGGGCGGTCCCGGCGGCGCCCGGCCTTGACCTCAAGTTTGGTTGAGGTCGAAGACTGGCGGCACGACCACCGGCGCCGCCGGGGTCGCGGGGAGCGCCGACCGGCACCGGCACCCCGCCGTCTTCGCCCTGCCCCCCGAGGAGTTCCCATGCACGCCGTCCGCCTGCACGCCTTCGGCCCCGCCGAGAACCTCTCGTACGAGCGGACCGACGACCCGGTGCCCGGCCCCGGCCAGGTCCGTATCGCCGTCGAGGCCGCCGGGGTGCACCTGCTCGACGCCGCGCTCCGCACCGGCGTGCAGGGCCCGCTGCCCGCCCTCCCCGACCTGCCCACGATCCCCGGCCGCGAGGTCGCCGGGACCGTCGACGCCCTCGGCGCGGGCACCGACCCGTCCTGGCTCGGCCGCCGCGTCGTCACCCACCTCGGCCTGGTCCCCGGCGGCTACGCCGAGCTGGCCGTCGCCGACGCCGACCGGCTCTACCCGACCCCCGAGACGCTCGACGCGGCCCGGGCCGTCGCCCTCATCGGCACCGGCCGCACCACCGCCGGCATCCTGAACTTCACCGAGGTCACGCCGGACACCGTCGCCCTCGTCCCCGCCGCGGCCGGCGGCATCGGCACCCTCCTCGTCCAGTACGTGAAGCACGCCGGCGGCACGGTCATCGCGCTCGCCGGCGGCCCCGCCAAGGTGGCACGGGCCGCAGCCGACGGCGCCGACCTCGCCCTCGACTACCGCGCCCCCGGCTGGTCGGACGCCGCCCGCGCCTTCCTCGACGCCCGCGGCCTGCACGGCACCGTCCTCTTCGACGGCGTCGGCGGCGAGGCGGCCGACACCGCCCTCGGCCTCCTCGGCCCCGGCGGCCACCACGTCATCTTCGGCTGGTCCGCCCAGGGCATCGCCGCCGACAGCGGCCCCCACCTGCTCGACGCCGCCGAACAGGCCCGGCGCGGCATCGTCCAGGAACAGGTCGTCGGCCCCGCGATGCTCGCCCGCGCCGGCGGCACCCACCCCCTCCGGACGCTGGAACGGGCCGCCCTCGACCTCGCCGCCCGCGGCGTCTTCGTCCCCGCCGTCCAGCGCTTCCCCCTCGCCGAGGCGGCCGCCGCCCACCGCGCCCTGGAGTCCCGCGCGACGACCGGCAAGGTGGTCCTGGAACCCTAGGGCCCGGCGGAGGCCGTGTCCGACGGAGGCGATGTCCGGCGGCCCGCATCTCATCCGCCGAGCGCGCGCAACGCCCCGTCCGTCAGCCGGAACACCGTCCACTCGTCCTGCGGGCGCGCACCGAGCGACCGGTAGAAGTCGATCGCCGGAGTGTTCCAGTCGAGCACCGACCACTCCAGACGCTCGTAGCCGCGCTCGGCACAGATGCGCGCCAGTTCCGTCAGCAGCGCCTTGCCGTGGCCGCCGCCGCGCGCCTGCGGCCGTACGTACAGATCCTCCAGGTAGATGCCGTGGACACCGCGCCACGTGGAGAAGTTCAGGAACCACAGCGCGAACCCGACCGGCTCACCGCTCCCGTCGTCCTCGGCGATGTGCGCGAACGCGGCGGGCCGCGGGCCGAACAGCGCCTCGCGCAGCTGCTCCTCGGTGGCCCGCGCCTCGTGCAACGCCTTCTCGTACTCGGCCAGTTCACGGACCATGGCATGGATCGCGGGGACGTCCGCGGGAGTCGCTTCTCGGATCATGCACGCAGAGTAGATCCTGCCCGTGGTCCGGACCGCGGGCAGGACTGCGGACAGGACCGCGGGCAGGGCCCTGAGCCCGGCCGCCCGTGCGCAGGCGCGCGATCGGACACACGGGCAGACACGCGGGCAGGCGCACGGGCGAACACGGGGCCGGCCCTCACCCGGATCGTGCGGTCCCCCGGGCCCTCAGCCGCCGCACGATCTCCAGGCCGTCCGCCGCCAGAGGCCGGCCGTCCGCCACGTCCCACAGGGCGTTCTGCAGCACACGGCCCAGCGTCCACGCCCGGGCCCGCACCCGGTCCAGGCCCAGCGCGCCGGTCAGCGCGTCGAACCGCCACACCACCTCGTCCGCCTCGAAGCGGTTGTCGAGCACCGGCCACAGATCGAAGCCCGGGTCGCCCGCCAGCGGCTTCGGGTCGATCGCCAGCCAGGGCTCCCGCTCGCTCGCCAGCACGTTCTCGAAGTGCAGATCCCAGTGCAGCAACCGGTCCCCGGGCTCGCCCGCGACCTCCCGCACCGCCGCCGCACAGTCCGCCACCAGCGCCCGCCGGCCCCTGTCCGCAATCCGCGGCAGTGCCGACGGCACCTGGGCCAGCATCCGCTCCGCGATGTCCCCGAGCCGCCGCATCCCCCGCGGCGCGGGACCCGCCGTCAGCCGCGCGAGCAGGTCCGCGATGACCAGCACCGCCTCCCGGGAGTCCGCGACCGTGCTCAGCATCCGGCGCTCGTCCAGCCGCTCGAGGAGCATCGTGCCGGACGCCGGGTCGTAGTCGAGGAGCCGCACCGCCCCGGCCCCGTCCCAGACCCGCAGCGCGACCGGCTCGCCCGCCGTCTCCTCGTCGAGGACCTGGAACTTCACCACCGCGGGCACCCCGTCCGCGGCGCGCACCACCGGCAGCACCAGCGCCGCCATCCCGTGCATGGGCGCCCCGTCCGGCCGCAGCCCCCAACGCCCGAGCCACTCCTCGACCAGCGCGGGCAGCCCGGCGACGAACTTCCGCCCGGCGACCCCCGCGTACGCGTACTGCGACTCCACCAGCCCGATGGGAATGTCGATCACGCCGCCGACCCTACCGACATGCCTCAATCGGACATGCGCCATTTTCCCCACCGCCTGTGGACCCGCACCGCGGCCTGGGTGCGCAGCGCCCCCGGCACCTACCTCTGGCTCGCCGCCCTGTTCGTCACCACCGTCGCCGTGCACCACATGAGCCCCGACTTCGAACAGGCCTTCCTGCGCCAGCGCTCCACCAACCTGCACGAGCTGTCCGAGAACCCCGTCCGCGTCCTCGTCGCCTCGGCCTTCTGGATCGACGGCAGCAGCTGGTGGCCGTACGCCGTGCTCTACACGCTCTTCCACGCCCCCGCCGAACGCTGGCTCGGCACCCCCCGCTGGCTCGCCGTCGCCGCCGCCGCCCACGTCCTCGCCACCCTCATCAGCGAGGGCGCCCTCCTCTGGGCGATCCGCCACGGCCACGCCCCCACCAGCAGCGTCAACACCCTGGACATCGGCGTCAGTTACGCCCTCGCCGGCGTCGCCGCCGTCCTCACCTACCGCATTCCACGCCCCTGGCGCTACGCGTACCTCGCCGCCCTCCTCGCCTTCTACGGCGCCCCGCTCGTCACCGGCCGCACCTTCACCGACCTCGGCCACGCCACCGCCGCCCTGATCGGCCTCTGCTGCCGCCCCCTCACCCCGGCCGCGGCCCGCACCGCTCCACCCGACCACGACACCGGCGTCCGGCACCCCGCCCAGGACCACCGACCGCCGCCGCACACCAGGGACTAGGGCGACCTCGCGGCCCGGCACCCCTCGCCCCGACGCCCGACGCCCGGCACGACACCCCGGGCGCGCCATCGGACACGACCCCGGCTCCGACCCCGGTCAGGCCCCCGAGACGTACCGCCCCGCCCTACGACCCGATGCCCGCCTTCCGCAGCACCCCCGCGAACGACGCCTCCCCGTACATCGCGTCCTCCCCGCCCCCCGCCTTGTGCCCGTCGATCAGCACCGTCGGCGTGCCCCGCATGCCGTCCTCGCGGAACGCCTGCATCGCATCCCGCACCCACGCCTCGTGCGAGCCGTCCCGCACCGCCCGGTCGAACGCCGGACCCCGCAGCCCCTCCACCCGGTCCGCGATCCGGAGCAGGAACGCGTTCGTGAACACGTCGTCCGACTCGTCCTCCGGCTGGTTCGCGAACAGCGCCGCATGGAACTCCGGGAACTTCCCCGCATCGACCGACGCCCGCAGCGCGTTCGCCGCACGCTCCGACCCCGCACCACCCAGATTCCGGTCCAGGAACGACGCGATCGTGTACTCCACCTTCACGTCACCGTCCGCCACCGGCCCCACCAGCGCCCGCGCCCCGCCCTCCTCGAAACGCTTGCAGAAAGGGCAGCGCGCGTCCTCGTACACCTTCACCGTGTGCGGCGCGTCCTTCTCCCCCACGACCACCACCGCCCCCTTCACCCGCACCGGCACCCCGGACAACCCCTCCGTGTCCGCCACCGCCCGCACCTGCGCCGGTGCACCCCCGGAGCCGGCCGACCCCGGACCGCCCGACACCGCACACGCCCCGAGCCCCGCGCCCAGCCCCACGACCGCCGCCACCGTCACCGCACCCCGCACCACGCGCCGCATACCGAACCCTTCCGAAACGATCAGGACCCGACCAAACTACGCAGCGCGCATCCCCCGCC
>NZ_WWIA01000054.1 GCF_009870065.1 Streptomyces sp. SID5785
AGATCAGCGCGTTGTAGCCGGTCCAGCGCCACACGACGATGCAGGAGATCGCGACCTGTGAGGCGAGGGTGCCCGTCTGCCAGTCGACCGGGCCTGCACCGACGACGCCGATGACGTAGTTGATCAGGCCGAAGTCGTGCCCGAAGAGCTGGGCGAAGACCAGCGTCGCGGCGGCCACCGAGGTGGCGTAGGGCATGAGCATCATGGTGCGGAAGAAGGTGCGGCCGCGCAGCTTGTAGTTGAGCAGGTGGGCGATGCCCAGAGCGATCAGGAGCTGCGGGACGGTGGAGAGGACGCCGAGGGTGAAGGTGTTGCGCAGGGCCGTCCAGAAGAACGGGTCCGCGAAGATCGCGGTGTAGTTGTCGAGACCACGCCACTGCATGTCGCCGGGCGTCTGCAGTTCGATGCGGTAGAGCGAGATGAACGCCGTGTAGATCAGCGGGAAGAGGCCGAAGGCGGCGAACAGGACGAAGAACGGGGCGATGTAGGTGTAGGGCGACAGGGTGCGCCACGCCCGGCGCCCTGGGGGCCGGTGCGGGGTGTGCGCCGCTGTGTCCGGCGGCGCGGGAGCGGTCAGGGTCACGGTGCGGCCCTTCAGACGGGGTCGGTGATGGGCGGGCGGGCCGGGCGGGAGCCGCGCAGGGCAGG
>NZ_WWIA01000523.1 GCF_009870065.1 Streptomyces sp. SID5785
TGACGCCACGGGCCCGCTGGTGCCCCGGCCCATCCACGCGCTGCCCGTCGGCATCACCTGGGAGCGGGTGCCCGGCGTGACCCTGCTCGGGGACGCGGCGCACCTGATGTCCCCGTTCGCGGGCGAGGGCGCCAACCTCGCGCTGTTCGACGGCGCGGAGCTGGCCCGGGCGATCGTGGCGCACCCGGGCGACGTGGAGGGCGCGCTCGCCGCGTACGAGAAGGAGCTGTTCCCGCGCAGCGCGCGCACGGCGGCCGACTCGGCGGCCAACCTGACGCTGATGTTCGGCCCGGACGCACAGCAGGGCCTGCTCGACCTGTTCGCGGGGCTCGGCGCCGCGGCCTGAGCGACGCACGACGACGGCCCCCGTCCCGCCGGTGCGGGTCGGGGGCCGTCGTCGTGTGCGCGGCGCCGGGGGCGGGAGGGTCAGCCGACCCGGTGCATCCAGCCGTGCGCGTCCTCGGTCGTGCCGCGCTGGAGGTTGAGCAGGGCCTCACGGAGCTTGACCGTGACCTGGCCGGGGTTGCCGTCGCCGTGCGTCCACTGGTCCGTCTTGGTCTTGACGTGGCCGATCGGCGTCACGACCGCGGCCGTGCCGCAGGCGAAGACCTCGGTCAGCGCGCCGGACGCGGCGTCCGCCCGCCACTGCTCCAGGGTGATCACACCTTCCTCGGCGGTGTAGCCGAGGTCCCGGGCGACCTGGAGGAGGGAGTCGCGGGTGATGCCCTCGAGGATGGAGCCGGAGAGCGACGGCGTGACGATGCGGTCGCCGTAGACGAACGCGACGTTCATCGAGCCGGACTCCTCGACCTTGGTGCGGGTGACCGCGTCGAGGTAGACGACCTGGTCGCAGCCGTGGGCGGCGGCCTCGGCCTGCGGCAGCAGGGAGGCCGCGTAGTTGCCGCCGGTCTTGGCGTCGCCGGTGCCGCCGGGCACGGCGCGGACGTGGTCCTCGGAGACCCAGATCGTGACCGGCTTCACGCCGCCGGAGAAGTAGGCGCCGGACGGGGACGCGATCAGCATGAACAGGTACTCGTTGGCCGGGTGGACGCCGAGCGCGGCCTCGGTGGCGAACATGAACGGGCGCAGGTAGAGCGCCTCCTCGCCGCCGTGCGGCGGGACCCAGCCGGCGTCCTGGGTGAGCAGCGCGTCGAGCGCGCCGATGAACAGCTCCTCGGGCAGCTCGGCCATGGCCATGCGGCGGGCGGAGTTGCGGAACCGGCGGGCGTTGGCCTCCGGGCGGAAGACGGCGACGGAGCCGTCGGGCTGGCGGTAGGCCTTGAGGCCCTCGAAGATCTCCTGCCCGTAGTGGAGGACGTGCGTCGACGGGTCGAGGGAGATCGGGCCGTAGGGGACCAGCTCTGCGTCGTGCCAGCCGCGTCCCTCGGTCCACTTGACGGTGACCATGTGGTCGGTGAAGTGGCGGCCGAACCCGGGGCTGGCCAGGATCGCCTCGCGCTCCGCGTCGGACAGCGGGGTCGCGGTGGGCTTGAGCTCGATCGTGGGCGTCGTCATGATGCGTGTCCTTCACCGTTGGTTGTGACGGACCGCGCTCACGCCTGCACTGCTTGTACTAGGACGTCCGAGCATTCACGTACACCGCGGCCCGCGTTCGATTATCGCGCGCTGAGGGGTGTGCTCGGAACGGCCCGGCCGGTGCGGGGCGCGGGGCGGCCCGGGGCTGATGGTCGCACCCCGCGGCCGCCTGCGAGAAGCCGCCGGGTGCGTGGGCGACCCGGCGGCTGCTGGCGTACTGGATGAGTACTGGGAGGGAGCGCCGGGTCAGCCGGCTACTCGGGCGGCGAGCGCGTCGCCGATCTGCTCGGTGGAGCGGATGCTGTCGCCGCGCTCGCCGAGGTCGGCGGAGACGGCGGTCTCGATGCGCTCGGCCTGCGACTCGTAGCCGAGGTGGCGCAGGAGGAGGGCGACCGAGAGGACCGTGGCGGTCGGGTCGGCCTTGCCCTGGCCCGCGATGTCCGGGGCCGAGCCGTGGACGGGCTCGAACATGGACGGGAAGGCGCCGCCCGGGTTGATGTTCCCGGAGGCCGCGACGCCGATGCCGCCGGAGACGGCCGCGGCGAGGTCGGTGATGATGTCGCCGAAGAGGTTGTCGGTGACGATCACGTCGAAGCGGGCCGGGTCGGTGACGAGGTAGATCGTCGCGGCGTCGACGTGGATGTAGTCGGTGGTGACCTCGGGGAACTCCTTCGCCACCTTGTTGAACGTGTTCGTCCACAGGTGGCCCGCGAAGGTCAGCACGTTGTTCTTGTGGACCAGCGTGAGCTTCTTGCGCGGGCGGGCCTGGGCGCGGGCGAACGCGTCGCGGACCACGCGCTCGACACCGAAGGCGGTGTTGACCGAGACCTCGGTGGCGACCTCGTGCTCGGTGCCCTTGCGGATCGTCCCGCCGTTGCCCGTGTACGGGCCCTCGGTGCCCTCGCGGACGACGACGAAGTCGATCTCCGGCTGGCCGGCGAGCGGGGTCGGGACGCCGGGGAGCAGCTTCGACGGACGCAGGTTCACGTGGTGGTCGAAGGCGAAGCGGAGCTTGAGCAGGAAGCCGCGCTCCAGGACACCGGACGGGACCGACGGGTCGCCGATGGCGCCGAGCAGGATGGCGTCGTGCTTCTTGAGGGCGTCGAGGTCGGCGTCGGTGAGGGTCTCCCCGGTCGCGTGGTAGCGCTTGGCGCCGAAGTCGTACTCCTCGGTCTCCAGCTTCACGTCCTGCGGGAGGACGGCGGAGAGGACCTTGAGCCCCTGGGCCACGACCTCCTGGCCGATACCGTCACCGGGGATCACTGCGAGATTGATGCTGCGAGAACTTGCCGACATGCTCCGCACCGTACTCCGGGTCCCATGGAATGACACACGGCGTCCACCATGCGGACAGCACGGAGGGGTTCCGCACCGGCCCGTCGACCGCTGTTCACCCGTGCGTCCGGCGGGAGTTGGGCTCCACCGGGGATGTTCACCCGTATGGACACCCCCGATGTCGGCATCCCGGAGACACTCGCGCGCCGGATGAGCATGCCGGAGCAGCACGCGTACCTGCGGGCGCGGTTCAGCAGGCGCCGCGCCCTGGCCGGGGCCGCGGCCGTGGCGGGCGGCGCTGCCCTGCTCGGCGACGGCGCCGCGGCCCCGGTGTTCGCGGCGCACCCCGCCGGTCCGGTGCGCGGGTCGGTCGTGCAGGTCGACGGGGCGCTCGTCGCGCCGTTCGGGCGGCATCTGGCCTTCGGCGCCGATCCGCGCACCCAGCTGCGGGTCTCCTGGCAGGTGCCGTTCGCGGTGCGTCGGCCGTTCCTGCGGGTGGGCCCGAAGCCGTGGGAGCTGGGTCCGCGGATCGAGGCCGAGGTGCGGGCGCTGCACACCCCCGCGCTGTCGGGGAAGCTCCCGGAGGTCGAGCAGCTCTATCTGCACGTGGCGCTCGACGGCCTCACGCCCGGTGCGACGTACTCCTACGGCGTCGGGCACGACGGCTTCGACCCGGCGGCGCCGGAGCGGCTCGGCACGCTCGGCACCTTCCGCACCGCCCCCGCCGCCCCCGGCCCGTTCGTCTTCACGGCCTTCGGCGACCAGGGCGTCGGCTACGACGCGCTCGGCAACGACCAGGTGATCCTGGGTCAGAACCCGGCGTTCCATCTGCACGCCGGGGACCTCTGCTACGCGGACAGCACCGGGCACGGCAGGGAGTCGGACACCTACGACGCCCGGGTGTGGGACCAGTTCCTCGCACAGACCGAGACCGTCGCGAAGTCGGTGCCGTGGATGGTGACGACCGGGAACCACGACATGGAGGCCTGGTACTCGCCGAACGGCTACGGCGGACAGAGCGCGCGCTGGTCGCTGCCGGACAACGGCCCGGACCCGCGGGGTGCGCCCGGCGTCTACTCCTTCGTCTACGGGAACGTGGCCGTGGTCGCGCTCGACGCGAACGACGTGTCGTACGAGATCCCCGCCAACCGGGGCTGCACGGACGGGAAGCAGACGGCGTGGCTCGACCGGCGGCTGGGTGAGCTGCGGGCGCGCGCGGACGTCGAGTTCGTCGTCGTGTTCTTCCACCACTGCGCCTACTCGACGTCGACCCATGCCTCGGACGGCGGGGTGCGCGACAGCTGGGTACCGCTCTTCGACCAGCACCGGGTGGACCTGGTGATCAACGGGCACAACCACGTCTACGAGCGCACCGACGCCCTCAGGGGCGGCGAGGTCGGCAGGCCGGTGCCGGTCGGCGCGTCGACCGATCCGGCGCGCGACGGCATCGTGTATGTCACCGCGGGCGGCGCCGGCAAGGACCTCTACGGATTCGGGCCGGGCGTGCCGGACAGTCACGAAGGCCGGGTGCGGGACCGCGAGGCGGTCACGACCTTCCGCTGGACCAGGTCACGCGAGGCCCACCCGGAGACCGTCACCTGGTCCCGGGTGCGCTACACCGGCCACTCGTTCCTCGCGGTGGAGGTGACGAAGGGCCGGATGACGGTCTCGGCGCTCGCCTCGGACGGCAGGCGCGTCGACCGCTTCGACGTGCGGCGCGGTTCTTCCTGAGGGGCGGGTCCGGGCTCAGTGCCCGGTCTCGCCCCCGTTGTCCCTGCGGTCGAGGGCGCGCTGGAGGGCGGCGGCGGCGATCTTCGCGGTCTGCCGGTCGGCTTCGGTCGACGGGGAGACGTGACGGACTCGGCGGCGGACGGGCGTCGCAGTGGCCATGAGGGATCGACTCCTTGAGAATCCGTGGAACAAAGGGGATTTCGAGGCGCCGGAAGGGGCGGGGAACGGGAGCGTCAGGGGTTGCCTGATCCGGTGCTCCGGCTCACGACCGCCCTCGCCAGGTAAGCGAGACGTTCGGCTCCTACAAAGCTAGGACAGGACTCCGTTTCTGTCTCCACAATTACTCGGACTTCCTACTATCTGAGACGGACCTCACGGACGCGGGGCCGCACCGAGCCGGGCGACGCGTGAGACGGCGGGCGGCGGGCGCGGCCCCTGAGGCGGGAGCACGCGGTACTCAGGGCCGCTTGTTGAGTAGGAGCTGAGTACGCGGGCCGATCCGGGCCCGCGGCCCCGGCGGCAGAGTCGACGCCATGAACGGCCTCTACTCCCTGAAGCCCTGGTACGCGGACCGGCTCGCCGGTGTGCGGGCCGGCTGCGCCGCACGCGGCGTCTCGCCGGACACCCTGACCTGGGCCGGTGTACTGAGCGGCGGTGCGGCGGGCGCGGCCCTCGCACTGCTCCCCGCGCCCCTCGCGGCGCTGCCCGTCGCCGTGCTGCTCGCGGCGCGGCTCGGCTTCGCCAACCTGGACGGCGCGCTGGCCCGCGACACGGGCCGCACGACCCGGCGCGGCGCCCTCCTCAACGAACTCGGGGACCGGGCCGCCGATCTGGCCGTGCTCGCGGGGTTCGCGGCCCTCGCCCCGCTGTGGCTGGTGGCCGCCGCCGCGCTCGCGGCGACGCTGCCGTCCTGGGTGTCGCTGGCGGGCGCGGCGGCGGGCGCCCCGCGGCGCAACGGCGGCCCGGTCGGCAAGACCGAACGCTGCCTCCTCGTCGTGCTCGCGGCCGCGTCCGGCTGGTACGTGCCGGTGCTCGCGGTCCTGGCGGCCGGGTCCGCCCTCACCGCGCTGGTCCGGCTGCGGTGGCTGTGGCGGGAGCTCGGCCGATGAGCACGCTGTTCGTCGCCGGGGAGGTCGCCGGGCGGGCGCTGCCCGTGGTCGGCGGGGTGCTCGGGGCGG
>NZ_WWIA01000524.1 GCF_009870065.1 Streptomyces sp. SID5785
ACTCTCGCCGCACCGGGCGTAAGGCCGAGTACATCCAGTACGAGGCCTTGCGCCCGGCACTCCCCCGAGCTCTTCGAGCAGGGGGGACCCCCAGAGCACGCACCAGACGCCGCGAAGCCGTCCTTCGGACGACGAGGGGAATTGTCAGACAGGCCCTAATCCCGTGCCTCCCGCCGTCGTGGCCCCTCCCGCGGTTCCCCGCGCCCCTGGAGGGGCGCACAGCGCGGCGGCAACGGGCAGGACCCCCGGCACACGCCGACATCCGACCCACCCAGCGAAGCGTCCGCACCCCCAGATAGCCTTCCGCCATGACCTCCCAGCGTTTCGTAGTGCGCCACAGGCGCACCGTGGCCGCCGTCGGTGCCGTCGGCGCCGGACTGCTCGTCCTCTCCGCCTGCGACAAGCCGACCCCGCTGGCCACCGTCACGGTGGGCCGCGCATCGGTGAACACCGAGGCCTCCTGCTACGACGACGGCAATGCGCTCAAGCTGTCGAGTCTTCAGGAGTGCCTCAAGAAGACGAAGGACGCCGAGAAGATCAAGGTCGACCCGGACGAGACGGTCCGCTTCGGCGTCGACCCGGACATCGCCGACAAGGGCTGGACGATCCTGATGAACGGTCAGCCGCTCACGGACTCCAGCAAGAAGACGTACCGCACCGTCCCGGGCAGCGTGTTCTTCAACCAGCAGTACGGCGCCACCGGTTCCTCCACCACCGTGACGATCCTGTCGGGCGGCAACTCGAAGGCGTACGGCACCTGGTCGTTCAAGCTCGAGAAGAAGGCCTCCTGACGGGCACGGACCCCGCGGACGCCGTCCCCGCGCGCATCCTCGTCGCCACCGCCGTCCCGGCCGAACGGGACGCGGTGGCGCGCGGGCTGTCCGGGCACCCGGCGGTCGACGTCGTCGCGGTCGACGTCGTCGCGGTCGGCGTCGGACCCGCCGCGGCCGCCGCCGGCACCGCCACCGCACTCACCACGGCGGCCCTCGCCGGCCGCCCGTACGCGCTCGCCGTCTCGGCGGGCATCGGCGGCGGCTTCACGGCCCCGCCCGGCGCGCTCCTGGTCGCCGACGCGATCACCGTCGCGGACCTGGGCGCCGAGACCCCCGAGGGGTTCCTCCCGGTCACCGAACTCGGCTTCGGCACCGTCACCCACCGTCCGCCGGCATCCCTCGTCCGGGAGCTGGCCGCGGCCGTCTCCGCCACCGCCGTCGGCACCGTGCTCACCGTCTCCACGGTGACCGGCACCGCCGACCGCGCGGCCCTCCTGGTCCGGCGGCACCCCGACGCCGTCGCCGAGGCGATGGAGGGCTTCGGGGTCGCCGAGGCCGCCGCCGCGCACGGCGTCCCGGTGGCCGAGATACGCGCCGTGTCCAACGCCGTCGGACCCCGCGACCGCGCCGCCTGGCGCATCGGCGACGCGCTGGCCGCGCTCGCCGAGGCGTCCGGGAAGGCCGCGCCCGTACTCACGCGTTGGAGTTCCACATGACGGACACCGCTGACACCACCCCCGTACGCATCGCGTTCTCGCCCTGCCCGAACGACACCTTCGTCTTCGACGCCTGGGCCCACGGCCGCGTCCCGGGCGCCCCCGCGCTCGACGTGACGTTCGCCGACATCGACATCACCAACGGCATCGCGGAGCGCCGCGAGGACGCCTACGACGTCCTCAAGGTGTCGTACGCGGTCCTGCCGTACGTCCTCGACGACTACGCCCTGCTGCCGTGCGGCGGCGCGCTGGGCCGCGGCTGCGGTCCGCTCGTCCTCACCCGGGAAGCGGGCGTCGACCTCTCCGGCAAGCGGGTCGCGGTGCCGAGCGAGACCTCGACCGCCTACCTGCTGTTCCGGCTGTGGGCCGCGGACGTGGTACCCGGGGGCGGGGTCGGCGAGATCGTCGTCATGCCGTTCCACGAGATCATGCCCGCGGTGCGCGACGGGAAGGTCGACGCCGGGCTCGTCATCCACGAGGCCCGCTTCACCTACCAGGACTACGGGCTGCACAAGCTCGCCGACATGGGCGAGCACTGGGAGGCCACGACCGGGCTGCCGATCCCGCTCGGCGCGATCATCGCGCGGCGCGGCCTGGGCGCGGAGCGGCTGCGCGGCTACGCGGACACGATCCGCCGCTCGGTGCGCGCGGCCTGGGACGAGCCGGAGGCCACCCGCCCGTACGTCATGGCGCACGCGCAGGAGATGGACCCGGCGGTCGCCGACCAGCACATCGGGCTGTACGTCAACGAGTTCACGGCGGACCTCGGCGAGGACGGGTACGCGGCGGTCCGCGGACTGCTGACCCGGGCCGCGGCGGAGGGCCTGGTCCCGGCGCTGGCGCCGGACGCGCTCGCGTTCCCCTGATCCGGCCGCCGCACCCGCACCGCGCACGGCCGGGGGCCGGGCCCCGATCGACTCGGGACCCGGCCCCCGGGCCGTGCGTGCTCAGACGTCCAGCTGGTCGGCGACCGCCCGCAGCAGGCCCGCGATCTTCTTGCCCGCGGCCTTGTCGGGGTAACGGCCGCGCTCCAGCTGCGGCGTGATGTTCTCCAGCACCGTCGTGAGGTCCTGGACGATCGAGGCCAGCTCGTCGGGCTTGCGGCGCTGGGCGGCGGCGACGGACGGCGTCGGGTCGAGCAGGGTCACGGAGAGCGCCTGGTCGCCGCGCTGGCCCGCGACCACCCCGAACTCCACGCGCTGGCCGGGCTTGAGGCTGTCGACGCCGGCGGGCAGGACCGAGGAGTGCACGAAGACGTCACCGCCGTCGTCGCGGGAGAGAAAGCCGAAGCCCTTCTCGTTGTTAAACCACTTAACTTTTCCCGTAGGCACGTGAAGCCCTCGTCCCCGTACTCGAAGTGCTGGAAAACGCTCTGGACAGCAGTACAGCGGGCCGTGACCGACCCGCCGCCACCAAGACTAGGGGGCCCTGGGCCGGTGACAAGACGGTGCCGAGACGTCCCTGTGCGCTGGGAACTACCCTGGCCGGGTGCGTGACAAAACCCAAACCAATTCCCGGGCGAGCGAGTCCGGCCCCGGCGACGGCCTCGTGAAGGCCGGCGGCATCGTCTTCGTCGTCGGAGCCGTCGCCACACTCGTCACGATGGCCCCGCTGTTCCTGCACACCGACCCGTTCCCGCCGGTCGCCTACGCGGTGTGCATGCTGATGGGCGTCGGCTTCCTGCTGGCCGCGGCCGGGGTCCTGAAGGGCGTCGCGGTTCAGCGCCGGGCGGCCCGCTCCTCGGTGTAGCGCGCGAGCCACGCGGGGAACGCGGCGAGGCCGTCGAGGACCACGTCCGCGCCCGCGTCCCGCAGTTCCCCGGCGGAGCAGGGGCCCGTCGCCACCGCGACGGAGAGCGCGCCCGCGGTGCGCGCGCCGCGCACGTCGCCGGTGTGGTCGCCCACGTAGACGCTCGCGCCGTGCTCGCGCAGCGCCACCCCCTTCGCCTCGGCCCACAGGTCGCCGATGACGGCGTCCGCGGCGATGCCGAGGTGGTCGAGGTGCAGCTTCGCGCTGGGCTCGTACTTGGCCGTGACGACGATCGCGCGGCCGCCCGCGGCGTGCACCGCGGCCATCGCCTCGTGCACGCCCGGCATCGGCAGCGTCGGCGTGATCGCGTGTGTGGGATACATCTCACGGTAGAGATCGGTCATGGCCGGGATCTCCTCGGCGGGGAACCACTCGGCGAGCTCGGTGACGAGCGGCGGGCCGAGCCGGCTGACGGCCAGGTCCGCGTCCACGTACGTGCCGGTCCGCTCGGACAGGGCGCGCCAGGTGGCGTGGATGCCGGGCCGGGAGTCGATCAGGGTCATGTCGAGGTCGAAGCCGACGACGGGGCCGGCGGGGGTCGACGGGGCGGTGGGTTCCGGGAGGGCAGCCATGGGCGCCATTGTGCCCCGGCATACGATGGCCGCCCGCAGCACATACTTAGCCAAGCCTTACCAATGCTGCCGCCCCGGTGCGGCCGGCCGCACCGCCGGCCCGGACGCACCGCCGGGCCGGACGCACCCGACCCGCACCCGACCGACACGGAGAGAGCCCGCCCATGCCCGTCAGACGCCGCGCCACCCGGGTCGCCGCGCTCCTGGTGGCCGCCGCGGCGCTGGCCCTCGCGGTGCTGCTCAGCCTCGCGGTGGGGGCGCGTGCGATCGCGCCGTCCGCCGTGTTCGACGCCCTGCTGCACGGGGGCCACAGCAACGCCGCGGAGGTCGTCCGGGGGCTGCGGCTGCCACGCACCCTCGTCGGCCTCATGGTCGGCGCGGGCCTCGCGCTCGCGGGCACCGCGCTCCAGGGCATCACCCGCAACCCCATCGCCGACCCCGGCATCCTCGGCATCAGCCAGGGCGCCTCGGTCGGCGTCGTGCTCGCCCTCGCGTACCTGGGCGTCCACACGCTCACCGGGTACGTGTGGTTCGCGTTCGCCGGGGCGGGCATCGCCTCGGTCGCCGTCTACGCGATCGCGTCCAGCGGGCGGGGCGGCGCGACCCCGGTCAAGCTCGCGCTCGGCGGCGCCGCGATCAACGCGCTGCTGGTCTCCGTCACCACCGCGATCCTCACCACCAAGGCCTCGGCGCTCGACGAGTTCCGCTTCTGGCAGGTCGGCTCGCTGTCCGGCCGGGACGCCGAACTGGTCGGCCAGGTGTGGCCGTTCCTGCTGGTCGGCGCGGTGCTCGTGCTGTCCGTCGCCCGCGGCCTCGACGCGCTCGCGCTCGGCGAGGACGTGGCGAAGGGGCTCGGGCAGCGGGTTGCGACCGTACGGATCGTCGGCGGCCTCGGTGCGACCGTGCTCACCGGGGTCGGGGTCGCCGCCGCCGGACCCATCGCGTTCATCGGACTCGCCGTGCCGCACATCGCCCGCGCGCTCGTCGGCTCCGACCACCGCTGGCTGCTGCCCATGGCCGCGCTCGTCGGGCCCGTCATGCTGCTGGTCTCCGACACCGTGGGCCGGGTGCTGTTCCCGCCGAGCGAAGTGCCGGCGGGGGTGATGACGGCGCTGATCGGGGTGCCGTTCCTGGTGGCGCTCGTGCGCCGGAAGGCGGTGCCCGCGTGAGCGCCCTCGCCGGGGTCCGCCCCGCCGGATACACCGTCGTGCGCGCGGGCCGCGCCCGGTTCCTGCTGCACCGCAGGGCGGCCGTCGTGGCGTGCGCCCTCGTGCTGCTGCTCGCCGCCGGGTGCCTCGCGTACCTGTGCGTCGGCGAGACGTTCACCAGCCCCGTCGAGGTGTTCCGGGTCCTCACCGGGCAGCCCTCGCCGGACGAGCTCGTCGTCGGCACCCTGCGCGAACCGCGGATGGTCGTCGGGCTGCTCGTCGGCCTCGCCTTCGGGGTCGCGGGCGCCCTCATCCAGACCGTCGCCCGCAACCCGCTGGCCAGCCCCGACATCATCGGCATCAGCCAGGGCGCGAGCGCCGTCACCGTCGCCGCGATGACCTTCGGCCTGACCTCGTACACGGTGCTGCCGTACGTGTCCGTGGCCGGCGGGCTGCTCGCCGCCGCCCTCGTCTACCTCTTCGCGTGGCGCGGCGGACTGCACGCCACACGCTTCGTGCTGATCGGCATCGGCTTCGCGATCGCGCTGCGCTCGGTCACCACCCTGTTCATGACCAAGGGCGACTACCTCGTCGCCCAGCAGGCGCAGATCTGGATGACCGGCTCGCTCAACGGGCGCGGCTGGGCCGAGGCGGCGCCGCTCGGCTGGACCCTGCTCGTCCTCGTCCCCTGCGTCGCCTGGGCCGCGCGCGCCCAGCGGACCGTCTCGACGGACGACGACACCGCGACGGCGCTCGGCGTACGGCTCGGCCGGGTGCGGCTCGGTCTGGTCGCGCTCGGCGTCGTCCTCGCGTCCGTCGCGACCGGAGCCGCCGGGCCCGTCGACTTCGTCGCGCTGCTCGCCCCGCAGATCGCCCGCCGGCTCACCCGCACCGCGCAGATCCCGCTGCTGTGCTCCGGGCTGCTCGGCGCGCTGATCGTGGTCGTCGGCGATCTGCTCGCCCGCCGCCTGTTCTCGCCGACCGAGCTGCCCGTCGGCGTGCTCACCGCCGCCGTCGGCGCGCCCTACCTGATCTGGCTGATCATCCGCTCCCGCCGCCCCGGAGGCACCTCATGAGCCGGCTCTCGGCCCGCGACCTGACCCTCGCCTACGACGACCGCACCGTCGTCCACGACCTCGACCTCACCGTCCCCGACGGGCAGGTCACGGTCATCGTCGGGCCCAACGCGTGCGGCAAGTCGACCACCCTGCGGGCGCTCGGCCGGCTCCTCAAGCCGGCCGGCGGCTCCGTCCTCCTCGACGGCAAGGCCCTCGCCGAACTCCCCACCAAGAAGATCGCCCAGCAGATCGGCCTGCTCCCGCAAAGCCCCGTCGCGCCCGAGGCGATCACCGTAGGGGACCTCGTCTCGCGCGGGCGCCAGCCGCACCAGAGCTGGTGGCAGCAGTGGTCCGACGCGGACGAGGCCGCCGTCACGGAGGCCATGAAGCGCACGGATGTCGCGGCGCTGGCCGAGCGGAACGTGGACGAGCTGTCCGGCGGGCAGCGCCAGCGGGTCTGGATCGCGATGGCGCTGGCCCAGGAGACCGACATCCTGCTCCTCGACGAGCCCACGACGTTCCTCGACATCGCCCACCAGGTGGAGGTGCTCGACCTCGTACGACAGCTCAACCACGACCGGGGGCGCACGGTCGCCGTCGTGCTGCACGACCTCAACCAGGCGGCGCGGTACGCCGATCATCTCGTCGCGATGAAGGGTGGGCGGATCGTGGCCGAGGGGGCGCCGGGGGAGATCGTCACGGAGTCCCTCGTGAAGGAGGTCTTCGGCCTGGACTGCGTGGTCGTCCCGGACCCCGTCACAGGCTCCCCCCTGGTAGTCCCCGGCACCCCCTGGCACGCCCCGTAACCCGCAACGGCGCCACCCCCAGGGGCTCCGCCCCGGCCCCCGC